>JAYSSW010000032.1:0-5241 GCA_043720335.1 Planctomycetia bacterium | reverse complement strand
ACGGAAAATCAGGGGTGTTTCAGGCCGCCAGACTCGCCATTACAGCCTTCGGATTGCAGATTTCCGTGCCCGGACACGATCTGGCGAAAGCCAGAGCCTGCCGTTTTTGATTTTTACACACGCTCTCAGGGTTAGTCCGGTCACTAACCCTGAGCGCAAGCGAGGGGATCGCAGCGAACCATGCTTGCGGAAAGAGCTTGCTCATTCCGCGTGTCGTCAAGGTATCCCCTCGCTTGCGCTCAGGGTTCGTGCAGTTCGTCGACTGCGCAAGGAATATAAGGCCAAGCGAAAGGGCGACGCAAGCCCAACCGCCGGTCACGCCGCGCGGCGCGTCGCGGCCGGGTTCTTCTGCGCGGCCGTCTCCGGCTTCCAGTGGATCATCGCGCGCTTGCGGGCCAGCACGAACAGGTTCGTCGCCAGGCGGTTGACGGGCCAGACATGCTCCATCAACGTGTTCAGCGTCCACAGCCCCGACGCGATCTTCTTCAGCCACCACGGCGTGCCGAGCATGTCCAGCCCCGACAGCGTCGGCATCATCTGGAGGTGCCGGCACAGCACGGGCTCGAAGCCGTGGTGCAGCAGCATCGACCGCGTCTGTCCCATCGTGTAGCGGCGCAGATGGTGCGGCATGCCCAGCATTCGCGCGGTGCTCTCCAGGTACGACCACGCGTTCGGCAGGCACGACACCACCAGCAGGCCGTCCGGCTTGATGACGCGGAACAGCTCTTTCAGTGATTCGTCGTCGTTGGGCACATGCTCCAGCACGCCGTCCGCGACGACCACGTCGAAATAGTCGTCCTCGTAGGGGACGTGGTACGGATGCGTCGATTGCCGATATTCGAGCTGGGCGGCCTGGTGGAAGACGCTGAAATAGTCGAGGGAAGGGGAATGGATGTCGCAGCCGTGAATTTCGAGGGCGTCGCCGAGGTGGCGGCGCATCAGACAGGCGTCAGGGGCATGGAAGCAGCCCCAGTCGAGCACGCGGCCGGCGAGGTACGGGAAGTACAGCTCCGCCGCCTGGACCTGCCGCAGCAGGCTGCCGCGAGTGGCGGAGTGTGCTTGCAGGTAGGGGGACGGCGTCAGCGCGAGCTGTTCGCGGTAGAGGTCGTGCAGGTAGGCCGCGTAGGCGATGCGGTCGATGGACATGGCCGCCATCCTTGCCGGGGTTCGTTGGTCTGAACGCGGGGGACTGTATCGCCTTCGCCCGAAATTTGCCAGACCGTTGACGGCGTTCGCACACTAACCCTGAGCGCAAGCGAGGGGATCGCAGCGAACCGTGTTGGCGAATATTCTCTTTCAGCGAGTCGTCGAGCTATCCCCTCGCTCGCGCTCAGGGTTAGTGTTTGGCGAATGTTTTGATTCTGACTGTTTACAGCGACAAGCAAGGATCGGATCGCCGAATCGCCGCGTGAACCTGCGAGTGACGCGCGCCGTCGCATTCCTTATCATGCCCTCGTCAACCTCGACTTTCGCCCGCTCAGGAAACCGATCATGGCCGAGAAGATCACGCCGCGCTCCAAGGACTACTCGCAGTGGTACCTGGACATCGTCAAGGAAGCCCAGCTCGCCGACAACTCCGACGTGCGCGGCTGCATGGTCATCAAGCCGAACGGCTACGCGATCTGGGAGAAGATGCAGGGCGCCCTCGACGGCCTCTTCAAAGCCACGGGCCATGTGAACGCCTATTTCCCCCTGTTCATCCCGATGAGCTATCTCGCCAAGGAAGAGCAGATGGCGGAAGGCTTCGCCAAGGAATGCGCGGTCGTCACGCACTACCGCCTGAAGTCCGAGAAGGGCGGCAAGCTCTACGTCGATCCCGACGCGAAACTCGAAGAACCGTTGATCGTGCGGCCCACGTCGGAAACGATCATCTGGAACACGTACCGCTCGTGGATCCAGAGCTACCGCGACCTGCCCCTGCTCATCAACCAATGGGCGAACGTCGTCCGCTGGGAGATGCGCACCCGGCTGTTCCTGCGAACCGCTGAGTTTCTGTGGCAGGAAGGGCACACCGCGCACGCCACGAGCAAGGAAGCGGAGGACGAGACGCTGCAGATGGTGCGCGTCTACCAGAAGTTCGCCGAGGAATGGATGGCGATGCCGGTGCTGGTCGGCCCCAAGAGCGACGGGCAGAAGTTCCCCGGCGCCATCTACACGCTCTGCATCGAAGCGATGATGCAGGACGGCAAGGCACTGCAGGCGGGGACGAGCCATTTCCTGGGCCAGAATTTCGCCAAGGCGTTCGACGTGAAGTTCCAGAGCGACAAGGGGCAGCAGGAGTACGCCTGGGCGACGAGCTGGGGCGTGTCGACGCGGCTGATCGGCGGCCTCATCATGACGCACTCGGACGACGCGGGTTTGGTCGTGCCGCCGCGCCTGGCGTCGACGCATGTGGCGATCTGCCCGCTGGGCCGCAACGACGCGGAGCGTGCGCCGAGCATCGCCGCGAGCGAGAAGCTGGCCGCCGAATTGCGAGCGCTGCCTCGCGAGGAGTTTTTCGGCTACGAGCCGATCGCGGTGAAGATCGACACGATGTTCGACAAGCAGCCCGGCTACCGCTTCGCCGAGCACGAGCTGCGCGGCGTGCCGGTGCGCGTCGAGCTGGGGCCGAAGGACCTGGAGAAGAACGCCTGCGTGGTCGCCCGCCGCGACATGCCGGGCAAGGAAGGGAAGCAGTTCGGCGTGCCGCTCAGCGAGGCGGCGAAGAAGATCCGCGACCTGCTGGTTGAGATCCAGCAGAACCTGTTCAACCGCGCGAAGGCGTTCCGCGACGCCAACCTTCGCCCCGTCGACAGCTACGACGACTTCAAGAAACTGATCGAGGAGCCTGGCTTCCTGCTGGCCCACTGGGACGGCGCCCGCGAAACCGAGGACCGCATCCAGACCGAAACGAAAGCGACGATCCGCTGCATCCCGTTCGACATGCCGAAGGAGCCGGGCGTGTGCATGGTGACGGGCCAGCCGTCGCAGGGGCGCGTCGTGTTTGCGCGTTCGTATTGATGGGGACGTTACCTCGCGTCAACGAAAATAAAACTGTCGAAAGCCCAGGGACAGCCGTCCCTGGGTATGCGTTCCCGGTCCTGCCGCCCTGTCGCCGACCCTATTCGATCTTTCCGGAAAATCTCCAAAATTCCGGTTCGCGAACGAAACGATAATTGACACAGCTCCCAACTTCGCTTAAGGTTGGGATGCATCCACACCTTGGTTGAGTCCGCCCCGCAGCTGGCCATCTCCTACCCACCAGGCCATCGCTCCGGGGTTGCGCGGCTCTCCCATCTCCTACAGGGGGCGTTTCATGTTGAACCTGTGGTCCGACCGCAAAGTGACCAACTGCGCAGGCGGCACCCGCCGCGACTTCCTCAAGGCCGGCGTCCTCGGCATGGGCGGGCTGGGTCTCGCCGACCTGCTCCGCGCCCGCGCCCACGCGACCGCCAACGGCCAGCCCACCCGCAACACCTCCGTCGTCTGGCTCTGGCTTGGCGGCGGCCCCACCCACGTCGAAACCTTCGACCCGAAAATGTCCGCCCCCGCCGAGTTCCGCTCGACCGTCGGCGCCGTCCAGACCAACGTCCCCGGCATCGAGCTGGGCGGCGTCTTCCCGCGCATGGCCCGCGTCGCCGACAAGATGGCCTTTGTCCGCTCCTTCGCCCACCGCAACTCCGGCCACGGCGGCGGCACCCACTGGGTCATGACCGGCTACGACTATCCCCCCGCCGACAACGGCATGGGACAGGTCAAGCCCAGCCTCGGCTCCATCCTCTCCCGCTCCCGCGGCGCCAACAACCCCCAGACTGGACTGCCCAACTACGTCCGCATGGGCGGCATCCAGGGCGACGGCCCCGCCTGGCTCGGCTCCGCCTACGCCCCCTTCGACACCGCCGGCGCCGCCCGCAACAACATGAACCTGCAGGTCACGGCGGAGCGCCTCGGCGAGCGCCGCTCGCTGCTCCGCTCCTTTGACTCGGTCAGTCGTGAGATCGACCGCACCGGGCTGATGCAGGGCCTCGACAGCTTCGAGACGCAGGCCTTCGACCTGCTCCAGAGCCGCGCCCGTGAAGTGTTCGACGTGACCCGCGAGGACGTGCGCACCCGCGACATGTACGGCGCCAGCAGCCTGGCCCAGCAGCTCCTGACCGCCCGCCGCCTGTGCGAAGCGGGCGTCGGCTTCGTCACCCTCCAGTACGGCGGCTGGGACATGCACGGCGACATCGCCCAGAGCATGCGCCGCACCGCCCCGGCCGTCGACCACGCTGTCAGCGCCTTCGTGCAGGACGTGCACCAGCGTGGCATGCAGGACGACATCCTGCTCGTCGTCACCGGCGAGTTCGGCCGCACGCCGCGCATCAACGGCAGCGCCGGCCGCGACCACTGGGCGCCCCTGTCGACCCTCGCCCTCGCCGGCGGCGGCCTGCGCATGGGCCAGACGGTCGGCCAGTCGAGCGAGAAGGCCGAGGTGCCGCGCACGACGCCGATCACGCCGCAGGACCTGATGGCCACGGTCTTCCACGTCCTGGGCCTGCCGCAGAACCTGCACTACAACGACCAGACCGGCCGCCCCGTCCCGATGGTCAACGGCGGCCAGGTCATCCGCGAACTGGCGTAGCACGCCTTGCAACCGCAAGCCACGAAAACCCCCGATCAAGCGAAGATCGGGGGCTTTCTTCGTGTAGAATGCAAGGCATCGAACCGGATTCCGCAGGAGGGCCGACCATGACCGTCACGATCGAAGAAGCCAAATCGCAGCTTCAGGAACTGATCGCGAACCTGCCACCGAACGAAGAACTGGTGATCTATCAGAATGGATCCCCCGTCGCAAAACTAACGGTCGTCGAGAAAACCAGCTGGCCCTGCCAGCCCGGCAGCGCCGCGCACCTGCCGCACTGGATGGCCGACGATTTCGACGCCCCGCTTGAGGAGTTCCGTGAGTACATGGAATGAACCGTTTTGATTCCTTTGGATCTATATCAGGTTCGATTCGACTTCAGACAACCCCATGTAAGCTATTTTCTCTTTTTTAGCTTTTCAAGGCTCTTGTGCTTTGAATCGACCAATTTGTCCAGTTTGGCGACCGTATCTTGGTAAAAAATCTCCAAGAAGAAACCTTGCGTTGCAGGCGAAAAACCATCGTCGTCGTTCCATTCGTATTACGCCGGCTCGAAATATGCTCTATAATGCTACTGTAGGCCACAGCGGCCAGCGACCACGTTGCCCTATTGGAGGCGAGTCATGCCGATCTCATTG
>JAYSSW010000031.1:0-5242 GCA_043720335.1 Planctomycetia bacterium | reverse complement strand
GTCCCAGTCGGTGTGGTAGAGCTGGATGAAGCGCGTGCCGCGCTCCACCAATCGACGAGCGAGCAGGCAGTTGTTGGCGAACGAGGGGCGCGACGGGTCGGCGCCGTACAGGTCGAGCGTTTGCCGTGTTTCGCCCTGGAGGTCGATCAGTTCCGGGGCGCTGGTCTGCATGCGGTACGCCATCTCGTAGGAGGCGATCCGCGTGGCGATCTCCGGGTCGCCGGTCGCGTCGAGGCGCTGCGTGTTGAGGTCGCGGACGGCGTCGAGCACCTGGCGCTGGCGGCCCTGCGTCACGCCGGCGGGGCTGTTGAGGTTCAGGATCGGCTCGCCGGCGCCTCGGAACGGCACGCCCTGGTAGGTGGTGGGGAGGAAGCCGCTGCCCCAGTTGAGTGCCCCGCCGCGCGGCCCGCGCGGGCCGGACTGCAGGACGACGAAGCCGGGGAGCGACTGCGACTCGCTGCCGAGGCCGTAGGTGACCCACGAGCCGATGCTGGGCCTGCCGAACTGCGGCGAGCCGGTGTTGACGAAGATCTTCGCCGGCGCGTGGTTGAACACGTCGGTCGCCACGGTGCGGACGATGGCCAGGTCGTCGACCACGCGCGCCAGGTGCGGCAGGCATTCGGAGATCCACGTCCCTTGCTGCCCCGCCCGCATGAACCGCTTCGGCGTCCCCAGCAGCTTCGGCACCTCGCGCGAGAACGTGTCCATGAACGCGAAGCGCCGGCCTTCGATGAACGACTGCGGGATCGGCTCGCCGTTCAGCGCTTGCAGGCGCGGCTTGTAGTCGAACAGCTCCAGCTGGCTCGGCCCGCCCGCCATGAACAGGAAGATGACGCTGCGCGCTTTCGGCTCGAAATGGGGCTGGCGCGGCGCGAGCGGGTTGGTCAGCCGGGGCCGGTCCTGGGCGCCGGCGTCGCGCTGCATCAGCGAGGCGAGGGCCATCGAGCCGACGCCGACGCCGCAGCGCTGGAAGAAATGCCGGCGGGTTTGTTGCAGGAGCGGATTCATGGGGAGTTTCCACGGTTGCGGGAATGAGCCGCCATTTTCGCCGCGCGGTCGCAGGGATGCAATGACAATCCGCGCGTGAAACGGGACGAACCATCGACGTGCCCTTCGATTTCACCGTTGCACGACACGCCCCGATTCCTCAGAATGACCTCGTCCAAGTCGTACATCTCGCGCAAAAGGATCGGCCATGAAACGCTGCGTCGCGGTTCTGCTGCTCGTTTCCCTCGTATTTGCACCTGTCATCCACGCGGGAGAGAAGGCGAACGAGCACCGCAGCGGCGTCGTGGTCGCCGTGTCGCAACCCGGAGCGGAAGCAGGGCTGGCGATGCTCAAGCAGGGGGGCAACGCGGTCGACGCCGCCGTCGCCACGGCGTTCGCCCTTGCGGTCACGCATCCCGCCGCGGGCAATCTCGGCGGCGGCGGCTTCATGCTGGTCCATCCCCCCAAGGGAGACCCGGTCGTCATCGACTACCGCGAGACCGCCCCCGCCGCCGCGACGAAGGACATGTTCGCCAAGGGGCAGTCGGCGTTCAGCCACCTCGTCGTCGGCGTCCCCGGCACG
Source organism: Planctomycetia bacterium (assembly GCA_043720335.1). GTDB lineage: Bacteria > Planctomycetota > Planctomycetia > Gemmatales > Gemmataceae > JAYSSW01. The sequence continues at coordinate 3,672 of JAYSSW010000031.1, read as the reverse complement.
GTGCGCGGCCTCGCGCTGGCGCACCAGAAGTTCGGCAAGCTGCCGTGGAAGACGCTGGTGCAGCCCGCGATCGAACTGGCCGAGCAGGGCTTCGTCTTCGACAAGCACCACGCGAACTCGCTCAACAACATCCTCGACCAGGCCAAGGACCACGCCGAGATGCAGCGCGTCTTCCGCAAGCCGGGCGGCGGCAAATGGAAAACCGGCGAGAAGCTGGTGCAGCCCGACCTCGCCAAGACGCTGAAACGGATCGCCGAGCATGGCGTCGACGGCTTCTATGCCGGGCCGGTCGCCGACCTCATCGTTCAGGAGATGAAGGCGGGAGGCGGCCTCATCACCAAGGCTGACCTCGCCAGCTACCGCGCCGTCGAGCGTGAGCCGATCCGGGGCACCTATCGCGGCTACGACGTGTTCGGCGCCCCGCCGCCCAGTTCCGGCGGCGTGTCGCTCGTCCTCATGCTCCACATTCTCGAAACCTTCGACCTCAAGAAGCACGACCGCAACTCGCCCGAAACGCTTCACCTGCTCGCCGAGACGATGCGCCGCGCCTACGCCGACCGCGCACGCCACCTGGGCGACCCGGCGTTCACCAAGATCCCGCCGCACCTGACGACGCCGGAGCATGCGCGGAAGCTGGCGAAGGAGATCGATCTTGCCAAGGCGACGAAGAGCGCCGCCGTCGCGCCCGACATCACTTTGACGCCGGAAGGGGACAGCACGACGCATTTCTCGGTCGTCGACAAGGACGGCCTGGCCGTGTCGAACACCTACACGCTGGAGCACAGCTACGGCAGCCGGATCGTCGTGAAAGGGGCGGGCTTCCTGCTCAACAACGAGATGATGGACTTCAACGCCCGGCCCGGCGTGACCACTCGCGCGGGAGGCATCGGCACCGAGCCGAACCTCGTCGCGCCCGGCAAACGCATGCTCAGCTCGATGACGCCCACCATTCTCGCCAAGGACGGCAAGGCGGTCCTCGTCACCGGCAGCCCCGGCGGACGCACCATCATCAACACGGTGCTGAACGTCGTCGTCAACGTCGTCGACTACCAGATGCCGTTGCAGCAGGCGGTCGATGCGCCGCGCCTGCACCATCAATGGCTCCCCGACGAGATCCGCTTCGAGGGGGTCAAGCAGCACCCGGCCACCGTCGAGAAACTGCAGGCGATGGGCCATCGCGTCGTGGCGAACCGGCAGGGGGACGCCCATTCGATCTGGATCGACCCGAAAACCGGCGTCCGCACCGGGGCCGCCGACAAACGCCTCAGCGGCCACGTCGCGGGATACTGAACCACGCTCCTCCGCACATCGGATCGACTCCATGCACACCCGAATCCACCGCCGCGCCGGCCTGACGCTCCTCGAAGTCGCGGTGGTGCTGCTGATCGTGCTGGTCGTCGCCGGCCTGCTGGCGATGCTGCTCGTCCGCCACCGCGAGACCGACGCCCGCATGCACTGCATCAACAACCTGCGGCGCATCGGCGTCGCGATCCAGACCTACAGCGATGGCACCTCGCCGATCGCCGCCCAGCGCCGGCTGCCTCCTTCGCGCATCGACGACGGCTACGCGACGTGGGGCGTGCTGCTCATGCCGCACCTGGACAGCAAGAGCAAGCTGGTCGAATGGCAGACGGGCAAGACCTACTTCGACCAAGAGAAAGCGGTGCGCGAAACGGTCGTGGCGTCGTACTTCTGCCCCGCCCGGTCGCGCGAGGGCGTCTGGGTCAGCACCGCCGGCGACCTCGACCCGCTGTCGCGCCGCCACGTTCCCGGCGGCCTGGGGGACTACGCGGCCGTCGCGGCGAGCGAGCCGCCGTGGCTCGAATCGAACGCCAACGGCGCGATGATCGTCGGCCAGGTGCTGACGCGCGAAGGCGAACGGGTCACGTCGTGGCAGGGCCGCGTGCTGGTCGCGTCGCTGGCGCGCGGGACCGCCTACACGCTGCTCATCGGCGAGAAGCACGTCGTGTCCAACCACCGGGCCGACGCGGCCGAGGGCGACGGCTCGCTCTTCAACGGCGCCCAGCCCGCCAACTTCTCGCGCATCGCCGGGCTCGGCCACGGCATCGCCCCGTCGCCCGACGCGCCGTTCAACCGCGACTTCGGCAGCAGCCACACGGGCCTCTGTCTCTTCCTCAACGCTGACGCCAGCGTCCGCTCGCTCGCCCCCAGCGTGCCGGAAGAAACGCTCGGCAAGCTCAGCAGGCGCGAGTGAACGCGACGACGCAGCCACCGCAATGGATTTTCTTCGACGAAGAACGCGACACGCAACGCAGGAGACGACTCATGGCCGACACGCCCCCGCCGAACCACCACTTCGGCACCCTCGCCATCCACGCGGGCCAAACGGTCGATCCCGCGACACATGCCCGCGCCGTGCCGATCTACCAGACCACGTCGTACCTCTTCGACGACGCCGACCACGCCGCCCGGCTGTTCGCCCTGCAAGAGTTCGGCAACATCTACTCGCGCATCATGAACCCGACCGTCGACGTCTTCGAGAAGCGCATCGCCGCCCTCGAAGGCGGAGCGGCGGCGCTCGCTCTCTCCTCTGGCCAAGCCGCGGAAACGCTGGCGATCCTCACCCTCGCCAAAGCCGGCGACGAGATCGTCTCGACCACGTCGCTGTACGGCGGCACCTACAACCTGTTCCACTACACGCTGCCCCGCCTCGGCATCCACGTCCGCTTCGCCGATGCCGCCGACTACGACGGCCTGCGTGCGTCTATCAACAGCAAGACCAAGGCCGTCTACGCCGAGACGCTGGGCAACCCCAAGCTCGACGTGCTTGACCTCGAAAAGCTCGCCAGCATCGCGCACGAGAACCAGCTGCCGCTCATCGTCGACAACACCTCGGCGTCGCCCGCCCTGTGCCGCCCGATCCACTGGGGCGCCGACCTCGTCATCAACAGCGCGACCAAGTTCATCGGCGGGCACGGAACGTCGATTGGCGGCGTCCTCGTCGACAGCGGCAAGTTCGACTGGGCGGCGTCGGGACGCTTCGCCGAGTTCAGCGACCCCGACCCGTCGTACCACGGCATCTCGTACACGCAAGCGTTCGGCCCCCTCGCGTTCATTTTGAAAGCGCGCGTCCAGGGCCTGCGTGACACCGGCGCTTGTCTCGCTCCGTTCAACGCCTTCCTGCTGCTGCAAGGCGCCGAGACGCTGCACCTGCGCATGGAACGGCACAGCCAAAACGCCCTCGCCGTCGCGAAGCACCTCAGCCAGCACCCCCAGGTCGCCTGGGCCAACTACCCCGGCCTCGAATCGAGTGTGTATCATTCCCTCGCCCGCAAGTACCTGCCCGACGGAGCCGGCGCCCTGGTCACGTTCGGCATCCGCGGCGGCTTCGACGCGGGCAAGAAATTCATCAACGCCGTCAAGCTGTTCAGCCTGCTCGCCAACATCGGCGACGCCAAATCGTTGGTTATCCATCCCGCCTCGACCACACACCAGCAGCTCACCGAGGCCGAGCAGCAATCGACCGGCGTCACCCCGGAGCTGATCCGCCTCTCGGTCGGCATCGAGGACGTGCGCGACATCCAGGCCGACATCGACCAGGCCCTGCAAGCGAGCAAATGAGTATGGTCGCGCGCTGGCATAACGAACCCTGAGCGCAAGCGAGGGGATCGCAGCGAGCCGGGTTGGCGAAAATTATCATTCCGCGAGTCG
>JAYSSW010000030.1:0-2451 GCA_043720335.1 Planctomycetia bacterium | reverse complement strand
CAGGCCGTTCGCCTGAACATGAACATGAATCGGGTTTCGCGCACTTCTTGATCTGCCGACGTGAGACGCTCATCGCTTGCGCCATCCCGCACGGGACGCGGTTTCTGGCGCCGTCATTTCCCCCAAAGATCGCGGCGCGCATCGGTCGATAAGCGAAGGAGAGCCAACACCGCGCGCACGCACCACGAGACCGTCCACCACGACCATTTAGGCAGGGACACGCCGTGCGCCGAACGATTGCCTGCATGCTTCTCGCGCTTGCCGCCGGTTGCAACACGAACGGGGCCGCCGACCCGGTGGACGACGCCGCGCCGGGGCCGGAGCTGGAGATCTTCAACCCGTTCGAGCAGCCGCAGAAGCAGGTCGAGCTGCCTCCGTCACTGGAGAACATCGATGTCACCGACTACGTGTCGCTGCGCGAGCGCGGCAACGTGCTGTACCAGCAGGGCGAGGTGCAGCAGGCCATCGCCGACTACAACGACGCGCTGAAGCTGAAGCAGGACCCGCGCACCTACTACAACCGGGGCGTGGCCTACACCACGCTGAGCCAGTACGACAAGGCGCTGGCCGACTACGCCGAGGCGATCCGCCTCGACCCCAGCGACGCGTCGCCCTACTTCAACCGGGGCATCGTGCTGCACCGCATCGGGCAGACGGCGAAGGGGATCGGCGACCTCACCGAAGCGATCAAGCTCGACCCGCGCGACGCCAACGTGCCGCTCAACCGCGGGCTGCTCTACCTCGACCTCGGCTTCTTCGACAAGGCGATCGCCGACTTCGACACCGCTTTGAAGCTGAAGTCGGGCTTCATCGAAGCCCTCATCAACCGCGGCTACTGCCAGCACATGACCAAGCAGTACGACGCGGCCATCCAGGACTTCAACGAAGCGCTGAAGATCTCGCCAAATCACGTGCTGGCCCTGAGCAACCGGGGCAACGCCTTCAACAAGCGCGGCGACCTCGACCTGGCGCTGGCCGACCTGGACGCGGCTATCATCATCGAGAAGAACGACGCGCAGCTGCACAACAACCGGGGGAGCATCCACGGCGCCAAGGGGGACCACGCGAAGGCGGTGGCCGACTTCAGCCGGGCGATCGAGCTGGCCCCGACGTTCGCGTCGGCGCATCGCAACCGAGGCCTGGCGCACCACACGCTCGGCGACACCGAGAAGGCCCGCGCCGACTTCACCGCCGCCCTCCGCCACGAGCCGGCCAACACCACCGACATCCCGAAGGAGTACCTGCCGAAGCGCTGAGACACGAGCGGCACGCCGAGCCATGATCCTTCGCGAACCGGCAACACAATCCGGCGCCGAGGAGAAACCGTGACCTGCAAAGCAACGATTGTCGGCGTCCATGCCATCTCGGCTGATGAGCCGGTCCATTTGATCGAGCTGGTCTACGACGGCCCGGCCAGCGAGTTCGACTTCGGCCAAGTGACGCAGGAAATCCCAGACGAGCCGAAGAAAAACTGGCAAGCGGCGTACGATGAAAGAGTCTTGGAAGATTCCATCAAGAAATCGCGATTTGCATTCTTCTTTCACTATCTCGACTTGGGCTTGGCGCTGGAGACCCCGTGCGGCTCCCTTGTGCTGCCGCAACCAACGGGCCTGCCTTCGCACCTGCCAAGAAATCGAGTATTTGGAGCCTTAGAAACATTCCTCGCTCCCCAGCTTAGAAGCTGTTTCAGAACCTCGTGTGACGGAAATCGTCATCAGTGACAGAAGGCGAGCGGCGCGGCGTAAGCCCGCCGTGAAAATGATCGTTCGCGCAATCGACACGCATGTCGTTGCAAGCTCCACGCATCATTGCGGATTTGCACGGCGGGCTTACGCCGCGCCGCTCGCCGTTGCCCGTAAAGTTTGTCGACTGAAGTTTTGAAACAGCTTCTAACCCGAATCCAACGCCTGGAATCAAAATCTTCGCGCGGGGCCAGCCACTCCTTACCAGTCGTGGTTCTGAAAGACATCGCATTCCTGCCCGTGCAGGGTATATTTCGGTCACACGAGGTTTTGAAACCGCTTCTAAAAGGACGATCTGACGCGGACAGGGACTTGGTCGCTGCCTGATTTCGTTTCGCCTCTTCCGCTGGAGCATTCCTATGCGACTGCGTTTTCTTGCCCCGCTCGTCGGCGTTCTGCTGCTCGCCTCGCAGGTCGTCGCGCAGGACGCGCCGAAGTATCCGCCGACGAAGGACGTGCGTGCGGCGTTCCTGAAACTGCTCGATCGGCCGCGCGTGCCGCTCGACGCCAAGGTGGCCAGCACGAAGACGCTGGCCGACGGCAGCATGCTGGAGGAGATCACCTTCGCCAGCGAGAAGAAGGCCGACGGCGGCGTCGAGCGCGTGCCGACGCTGGTCCTGCGCCCCGCCGGCGCCAAGGGGAAGCTGCCCGCCGTCGTCGTGCTGCACGGCACCGGCGGCTCGCGCCACGGCGTCCTCGACTTCATGAA
>JAYSSW010000029.1:0-11046 GCA_043720335.1 Planctomycetia bacterium | reverse complement strand
GTTCGTCGCTGGCGACTCGCGGAGGAAACCGTAAAAGGAAGAGGGTGGATTGCGTCAACGCCCCCCAAGCCCCACCATGAGCAACGCGATTGGTGGGGGTTTGAACCCCCAGGAATCGCTTCGCTCATCCTGGGGCTTGAACGTCCCTCCTGTCATCGCCGACCCGCAAAGCGCTGGAACCCGCCGCATGCAGAACCACACCGCCGGCCCCGTCAACGCCCCCCTGGCCGACTGGGCGGCCCAGCTCCGCGTCCTGCGCGACCGCACCCAGCAGGAGGTCGCCCGCGTCGTCGTCGGCATGGAGAAGGTGACGCAGCGCTTCCTCATCGCCCTCGTCGCCAACGGCCACGTCCTGCTCGAAGGGGTGCCCGGCGTCGCCAAAACAACGCTCGCCAAGACGCTGTCGCAGCTGCTCGGCCTGCAGTTCCAGCGCATCCAGTTCACGCCCGACCTGCTGCCGTCCGACGTGACGGGGACCTACCTCTACGACCGCAAGACGAGCGACTTCGTCCTCCGCAAAGGCCCGATCTTCTGCCAGCTGCTGCTCGCCGACGAGGTGAACCGGGCGCCGGCGAAGACGCAGTCGTCGCTGCTGGAGGCGATGCAGGAGCACCAGGTCACCATCGAGGGGACGACGCTGCTGCTGCCCCAGCCGTTCCTGGTGATCGCGACGCAGAACCCCGTTGAACAAGAGGGGGTCTATCGGCTGCCCGAAGCGCAGCTCGACCGCTTCCTCCTCCGCATCGAGATGGGCTATCCCGGCCCCAAGCACGAGCTGGGGATGCTGCGGCTGCACAGCCACCCGATCGTGCCGCCGTCGCAGATCTTCACGCCCGACCTGATCCTGCAGCTGCAGTCGCAAGTGAACCACGTCTACGGCAAGGACGAGTTGTTCCAGTACATCATCGAGCTGGCCGAGGCGAGCCGCGACCATCCCGACGTGGCGCTGGGGGCCAGCCCGCGCGCGTCGCTGTGCCTGCTGCGCTGCGCCCGGGCCCGGGCCTTGCTGGAGGGGCGCACCTACTTCACGCACGAGGACGTGCAGGCGATCGCCCTCAACGTGCTGGGCCACCGCCTCATCATCCGCCCGGAGGCCGAGGTGGAGGGGAAGAGGGTGAAGGAGATCGTGCGCGAGATCCTGGAGAGCGTGCCGGTGATGGAGGGGTGACAGGGGCGCTCAAGCCCCAGGATGAGCGAAGCGATTCCTGGGGATGTCAAGCCCCACCAATCGCGTTGCTCATGGTGGGGCTTGACATCCCATCTCCCTCGCGCTCACTTCGCCCAGCGGAAGACGCGGTGGTTGAAGCTGTCGACCAGGTACAGCGTGCCGTCGCGATGGACGGTGACGCCGTGCGGCTCGTTGAAGGGGATGGCGAGCGGGTCGCCGCCATTGCCGCTGGCGCCTTTCCTGCCGGTGCCCGCGACGCGAACGATCCTGCCGTCAGCGGGCGTGAATTTGCGGATCACGTGGTTGGCGGTGTCGGCGACGATCACGTTGTCGTCGAGATCGACGCAGAGGTGCTTGGGGCCGTTGAGGGTCGCCTTGCGGGCGTCGCCGCCGTCGCCGGTGTTGCCTGCTTTGCCTGTGCCGGCGACGGTGCGGATCTTCCCGTTCGCATCGACGACGCGCAGCGCGTGGCCGGCCCGTTCGAGAAGGTAGACGTTCCCCTTGCGGTCGATGCACGCCGCGCGCGGATCGACGAGCGGCGACGTTTTCGCGTCGGCGCCGTCGGCGGGGATGCCCTTCTGGCCGTTGCCTGCGACGAGGTCGACGATGCCGGTCTTCATGTCGATGACGCGGATGCGGCGGCTGTCGAGGTCGGTGACGTAGAGCTTGGAGTGGTCGAAGTTGAAGGCGATGCAGAAGACGCCGGTGAAGTGGGCGTCCTTGGCGGGCCCGCCGTCGCCGCCGTAGGCCTTCCTGCCGGTGCCCGCGAAAGCGGTGATGACGCCAGTCTTCGGGTCGATCCTGCGGACACGGTGGTTCCAGGTGTCGGCGACGTAGACGGCGCCGTCGGGCGTGACGGCGAGGCTGTGCATGCCGTTGAAGGTGGCGTCGCGCGCCGGCCCGCCATCGCCGGTGTCGCCTTTCCTGCCGGCGCCTGCGAGGATGGTGAAGATGCCCTTCGTGTCGACCTTCAGGACGCGCTCGCCGCTGAGTTCGACGAGGTACGCGTTGCCCGCGCGGTCGAAGTCGACGCCGAACGGGGCGACGAGCTTCGCCTTGGTGGCCGGCACGTTCTCCGCCTCGGCACCGCCCCCCGCGAACGGCACGAGCTTGTCCGCGCGGACGTAGTTGGTCACGGCGAAGCAAAGCAGCAAGGCGGCAAGAAATCGCGGCATGCGTCGTCCTCGGTGTGTCCCACGTCCCGTTCCCAGGGACGGCGGTCCCTGGGCTTTCATCACTTCCACTTTTCCGATGCAGGTTGGTGGAGAAGGGATTATCGCCTGAGAAGAGCGCCGACGCAAGATGGAGGCGAGTGAGGAATCCCGCGCAAGGGCGCAGGGAAAAAGCGATTCAAGCACGAGGCTTGAATCGCTGGCGGAGTGTTGATCGATTCTCGCGGACGGGATCACGGGGCGAGGCTGGCGCCGTGCGGGGCGGCGCCGCCCATGACGGGGACCGTGTGCGGCGGCTTCGGGGCGTCGGCCGGCGCGGCGTTCTCCAGCGAGCTGATCGACATCGGCCTGGCGCGGGCCATCGGGTTCGCCTCGCGGACCAGCTCGGCCAGGTCGTTCCGCGCCTGGGCCTGGCGATGGGGAGCGCCGGCGAAGTAGACCTCGGCGTACTCGTTCACGGTCGCGGCGAGATAGTGGGCGATCTTCGCGTGCGCGGTCCGGCCGGCCGATCCGGGTTCGTCGTCAAGCCCCGCCAGGAACTCGGGGTAGTCGGTCAGGCTGAGCAGCAGCAGATGGTCGCAGCACGCGATCAGCGTCCTCCGCTGCGCCGTCCAGTCCTTCAGGGCGCTGTCGACTTCGCGGCAGTAGTGGACGCGCTGGTCGAGGATCCGCTTGCGCGCTTCGATCACCTCGGGGGCGAGCGAGGCGTGCTGGAGAACGTTCGCCGGGTCGTTGCCCTGCTTCGGCGCAGCCAGCATGCGCCAGCCGGCGCCGAGGAGCAGGGCGGCGCCGACGCCGGACAGCACCAGAGCGGACGAGGAAAGGTTCATCCATCGCATACGTCACCTGGGAGATTGAAGACGCTGGTGGTCCGGGAAAGGAACGCCGTGGTTGCTGCCCGCACGTCGCTCCGTCGGCACGCGAATTCCGGCCAACCGCGCCTGCCCTGTACTTCGCGTCCGGGCCGGGCATCTTTGCGCCGCGCTTGCGTGATTCGCCGATTTCCCAGCCATCCCGAATCAGGCCAAAAAATTGGCGTGCCAAAATTTTAACCGATTCGTCGCCCGAACGCAAAGGGGAGTTTTTCCGGGGAACGCCCGCTTTTGATCCGCGCCGCGCTGCGCGGGCGGCGCGGTAGAATAGCCGGCACGCCGCCGCGCCGGCGAGCCGTGCCCCGTGAGGGGCCGGGTTACGGCGAGCCGCGAACGGCCCGCAACGATGTTCTCTCTGTCCTCCGTGGCTAAAAATCCCGGCTCCCTCGGAACGCATCGCATGCTCGACTACGAGTTCCTGTCGCCGGCGCGGATCGTGTTCGGCTGGGGTCGGCGCCGCGAAGTGGGATCGCTGGCGGCGACGCTGGGGCGCCGCGCCTTCGCGGTGGTCGGCTCGCGCACGCTGCTGAAGCTCGGCGTGTGGGACGAGCTGGCGGCGTCGCTACACCGTGCTGGCGTCGAGCCTCTGTTGGTTGCGACGCTGTCGCGCGAGCCGGAGCCGGCCGACGTGGACGCGCTCACCGAAAAGCTGCGCGAAGCGAAGGCGGGGCCGGGCGACTGCGTGCTGGGGCTGGGGGGCGGATCGGCGCTCGACCTGGCGAAAGCGGCCGCGGCGCTGGCGACGAATCGTCACGGCGCGAGCGTGCGCGACTTCCTTGAAGGGGTCGGGCGCGGGCTGGCGATCACCGAGGCTCCGCTGCCGATGCTGGCGATGCCGACGACGGGAGGGACCGGGACCGAGACGACGAAGAACGCGGTCATCACGTCGTACGACCCGCCGTTCAAGAAGAGTTTGCGGTCGCCGATGATGGTTCCGCGCGTGGTGCTGGCCGACCCGGAGCTGGGCGTGAGCGTGCCGCGCGACACGACGGCGTGGACCGGGATGGACGCGGTGACGCAGCTGATCGAGAGCTACATCTCTCGCAACGCGAAGCCGCTGCCACAGGCGCTGGCGGTGGAGGGGTTGCGGCGTGCGCTGCCTCTGTTGTCGGCGGTGGTGCGCGACGGCGGGCATCGCCCGGGGCGCGAGGCGCTGGCGCACGCGGCGCTGCTGAGCGGGCTGGCGCTGGCGAATTCCGGCCTGGGCTTCGCGCACGGCGTGGCGGCGGCGCTGGGTTCCGTGGCGCGCGTGCCGCACGGGCTGGCGTGCGCCGCGCTGCTGCCGGTCGCGCTGCGCGTCAACCGCGCGGTGGCGCAGTCGGCCCTGGCGCAGCTTTCGCGCGAGGTGCTCGGCACGACGAACATGAACGACGCCGGGGCCGCCGACGCCTTCGTCGCCCACATCGATGAACTGTGCGCCGAGCTGCGCATCCCAACGACGTTGACCGAACTCGGCGTGCGCCGCGAGCAGATTCCCGAACTCGTGATCGGCTCGCGGGGCAACAGCATGAACGGCAACCCGCGCCCCGTCCCCGACGACGAACTGACCGCGATTCTGGAGACGCTGCTATGATCCTCGCCGCTGGACTGACCCCCGCCTGGCAGCAGACCATGCGCTTCGCGCAGCTCCGCCCCGGCGAAGTGAACCGCGCCGCCGAGGTCCACTGGGACGCCTCCGGCAAGAACCTCAACGTCGGCGCCGCCCTGGCGTCGCTCGGCGCGGCGTCGCACACGCTGTCGCCCGTCGGCGGCTGGTCGGGGCGCGCCATCCGCGCTTCGTTCGAGCAACGTGGACTCGACGCGACGTGGATCGAAACCGCCGCCCCGACGCGCGTCTGCACAACGCTGCTCGAAGCGTCGTCCGCGACGGAACTGGTCGAGAACGCCGGCCCGCTGTCCGACGCCGAGCTGGGCGCCTTCCACGAAGCGTACAGCCAATTGGCCGCGAAGGCGGAAGGCGTGGTGTTGACCGGGTCGCTGCCGCAGGGGACGGCGAAGTCGTTCTACCGCGAGCTGCTGCGGGTGACGCCCTGCCCGGCGGTGCTGGACGTGCGCGGGCCGGACCTTCTCGAAGCGCTGGAAGGCAAGCCGCGCGTGGTGAAGCCGAACCGCGAGGAGCTGGCGATGACGGTGGGCCGGGCGCTGCACGACCGCGAAGAGACGCTGTGGGCGATGCGCGAGATGCTGGCGGCCGGGGCGCTGGGGGTCGTCGTCACGCAGGGGAAGGACGCGGTGTGGGTGGTCGAAGGCGCGGACGCCTGGGAGCTGACGCCGCCCGAAGTCTCATTGGTCGTCAATCCAATCGGCAGCGGCGACTGCCTGGCGGCCGGGCTGGCGGCGGGGCTGCAGCGCGGCCTGCCGCTCGTCGAGGCGGTGCGCCTCGGCATGGCCGCCGCCGCCGACAACCTTCCGCAACTGCTGCCCGCGCGGCTCGACCCGGCGCGCGTGCAGCGCCTCGCGGAGCGTGTGGCGTGCGTGCGGTTGGAAGGATGAGCGATGTGCAAGCCCCAGGATGAGCAACGCGACTCCGGGGGTTCCGACCGGTGTGGAGCAAGCCGCCGAGCTTGCTCCATGCAATCGGGCAAGCTCGGCTGCTTGCCCCACGACCCCCACCCATCGCTTCGCTCATGGTGGGGCTTGGCTGTTTCAATCTGAAATCCGCGATCTGAAATCTGAAATCCTCGCTCCTCGTTCCCGGCGCCGCCGGGAATGCCGCTATTCGAGGCTCCGCCTCGCGGAACCGTGCAGGGACATCATTCACGTCGGAGCGAGACGCGAAGCAGAGCCTCGTTGCGGGCATTCCCCTTGCGGGGGAGAGGGATGCTCATCTCTCCCCGCAATTCGGGAAGTTGTTTTTTCAGGATTCCTCAATGGATGCCGCCTCATCCCTTCACGCCCGGCAGGACGCCGCAGTGGATCAGCGTCGGCGTAAGATCGCCAGGCGTGAGGCCCGCTTCGCGCAGCCAGCCGCGGTACTCGGCGGCGCTGTACGCGCGTCCTTCCGTCAGGCTGAACAGCGCGGCCGAGTAAAGAGCGACCGGCAGCGGGCCGTCGAGCGCGTCGCTCAGGAACACGTCGTGGATCAGCACCTGGCCCCCCGGCGCCAGCGCGTCCGCCGCCCTTTGCACCAGCACGCGGCAGTCGGGGGCGTCCCAGTCGTGCAGGATGTTCGACAGCAGCACCGCGTCGGCCCCCGTCGGCAGCGCGTCGCGGAACATGTCGCACGCCTGTGTCCGCAGCCGGTCGGCCACGCCGTAAGTGTGCGCCATTTCGACGGCGATCTTCAGCACCTCCGGCCGATCGAGCACGATGGCTTCGAGGCGCGGGTTCTGCTGGAGCATGGCGATGCTGTAGATGCCCGACCCGCCGCCGAGGTCGAGGAGCAGTTTCGCGCTGGGCAGCGGCGCGGCGCGGGCGAGGTGCGGGGCGACGTTCTTGGCCCTGCCCGCGAGGGCGAGGGTGAAGTGCCGGGCCGAGGCCTCGTGCTCCATCGCGGAGGCGACCCCTTCGCGGTAGAGGTAGGCGACGCCCCCCTCGTCCGCCTTGGCGCCGGCGGGCTGGTTGGTCCGCAGCCGTTCGACCATCGCGAGGACGCCGGGGCTGTTCGCCGCCAGGCCGACGTAGTCGCCCACGTCGAACGGGGCGCCGGGCAGCAGGTGCTCGCGGGCCAGGTCGGTGATGTGCAGCCGCCCCTGCGCGTCGGCGTGCAGAAGCTGCATCGCTTGAAGCGCCGTCGTCAGCACCATGGCGGGCCGCTGCGCGATGCCGAGCGCCGTGGCCAACTCGGTGCGCGTCAAAGGCTGCTGCGCCAGCCGCCCGAACAAGCCAAAGTGCGCCACGGCGGCGGCCAGCAGCTCGGTGCCGTAGCTGCCGCGCGCCAGCTCGAAGATCGGCGTCGGATCGGCCGCGGGCGTCGTCAAAGCGGAAAGCGACATGCAAGAGTCCTTCGGAGGAATGGGGATCAACCATCGCTGCGTGTGACTACCATCCCGCTTACGCAGGCCGTTCGCCTGAACATGAGCACGAATGCTTCTTCGTGGTTTCAAGCTCATCGCAAATCATAATCGCGCATGGCGGCGTCGACGGCGGCGGAGTTGAGCCACGGGCCAATCACGTCGGACATCTCCATGCCCTGCTCGGTGAGCTGAAGTCGATCATCCTCGCCAACGGCGAAGCCGAGCGGTTGCAGCTCGCGGAGCTGCGGCAGGTCGTCGAGCGCGTCGCTGCCGAAGCGACGATGATATGCCACGCGGTCCAGGCCGTCGCGCTGCAGCAGCGACTGCACGACATGGCGGCGCCACTGTTCGTCCTCGTTGAGCGCGAAGCCGTAGTCGGCGTGGGCGAACGAGGCGTCGTCGCGCTGCACGTAGTCGCTGAGGATCTCGCGCACGCCGGGCGAGGCGACGGCGTACTCGCGCGAGTAGTGCAGGCCGCGCGTGGAGGAGCGGGCGCCGCAGCCGAGGCCGACCATGCCGTCGGTTTGGCAGCGGTAGATTAGTGTGGTTCGCGCGACCCCGCCGTCTAGCGACAGCGGGCGTGATCTTTGGAACATGCGCATCGAGACCTGCGTGTAGCCCCTCTCGCGCAGCAGAGCGCGGGCTTGGCGCAGGCAGTCGAGGCGGAGGTCGTCCCAGTGCCGCCGCGACTTGCCGAGGCTGGTCAGCGGACGGATGTAGAGCGGGTAGAGGTACAGCTCCTCCGGCTCAAATTGCAGAGCACATTCGACTGAACGCAGCCAGCTTTCGAGCGTTTGCAGCGGCAGGCCGTAGATGAGGTCGACGTTGAGCGACGCGAAGCCGACCGCGCGGATCGTCGCCAGCGCGTTCTCGACATCGGCGGTTCGCTGCGGCCGGGCCGACGCGGCGTTCTCCGCTTCGACGAAGCTCTGCACGCCAAGGCTGATGCGCGTGACCCCTTCGCTTTTCAACAGTTCCAGCTTGTCGCGCTCGGCCGTCGTCGGCGACGTTTCAACGGAAGCAGGCACGCGCCCAACACCAAGACAGCGCACGAGACGGAACAGCTCGGCCAGTTCGTCCATCGCGAGAAAGGTGGGCGTGCCGCCGCCGACCGCCAGCTGTGCGAACGAAGCGTCGCCGAGCGCGCGTCGCACCTGCTCCGTTTCACGACCGAGGGCGGCGAGGTAGCGCGGCGCCACGCCGTCCTTCGGCCTGGCCTGCGTGAAGAGGTTGCAGAAGCCGCAGCGCATCTCGCAGAACGGGACGTGCAGGTAGAGGAACAGCGCGTGCCGATCCTCGCCGGCCCACACGTCGCGCAGCGTCAGCGGCCGGGGCAGCCTGCGGTACGCCGTCTTGTGCGGGTAGGCGTAGGCGTAGCCCTGGAAAGGCGATTCGTTGCGCAGTTCGGCGAGCGGCTTCATGCACGCATCCTACGCGCGGGCCGGACACAATCCAGGCCCGCGTGCGCGGCGTCACGGCTTGGGGGTCGCCTGTTTCGGGGAGTCGCGGTTCGAGGCTTCCTGCGGAGGCCGAGCCGCCCGGTGGACCAGGGACGGGGTCGGCGGCTCGCTCCAGCGTTAGGTGGCGGGGAACTCGAAGGGGCAGGCGTGGGCCAGGGTGCTCGGCGTCTCGCTGGCGCGGGGCGTGGCGCCGAGGCCGCGCACCGGGTCGCGCCAGTGAATGCGGAGCGGGGTAGCGGACTCGGCCCGCGCCCATTTCTCCAGTTCGCGAAGGGCTTCGCGGGGCAGCTTGAGCTTGGCCTTGGCGGGCAGGGCCGCCTCGCGCAACTCCTCAAGGGTGAGGCTCCCTTCCAGCGAGAAGACCTTGCCCGCCTCGCGGGGCACGTCCATGAAGAGATGGACCTTGCCGTCCATGACGAAGAGGGCGAGCGTGGTCTGGCTGTCGACGGGAACGCTGTAAGGGGAGCCCATCGTCGCTTCCCACTGGACTTCGAGCAGTTCCTTGACCTGGCGCGGGCTGAGTTTCAGCCGGGCCTTGAGGACGGTCTCGTAGTAGGGGCGCAGGTAGGAGGCGGTTTCGTTGTTGCGGCCGTGGAGGACCTTGCGGCAGAAACCCTGGAGCCGTTCGGCGTCCTGGAGCATCAGGAAGCGGGAATCGCTCTCCAGCCCCTCCTCGATCAGCAGCTTGCTGGCGAACATGAGGAATTCGAGCTGGTCGCGGTTGGCGTTCTCGGAGATCTCGGCACGCAGCGCGACAATGGCCTGGCGCAGCGAGGCGAGCTTGCGGGCGCGGGCCTCGGGTTCGGCTTTCTTCGCGGGCACGGCGAACAGGCCGACCAGCGCGGGGACCAGAACGTGGTGGTAGTTCAGCTCGCCCGGCTTGGCGGCCTGCTCGTAGAGCTTCTCGGCGGCGGCGCAGCAGTCGGCGGCCAGCTCGGCGTCCTGCGCCGGCGAGGGGAGGGCGAGCGCGAGGGCCTGGCGGTAGTGCATGCCAGCCTCGGCGATGACCCGGCGGTGCGGCATCAGCCGGGCGCAGCCCCGCAGGCCGCGACGCACGTCGTCGATGGCGGCGGCGAGGTCGCGGACGTCGGGCGGGCCGAACAGGTTGCAGTCGACGAGGCGCTCATGCGAGTTGACGTAGCGCTCGGCGAGCAGCGCTTTGATGTCGTGGACGGCGAAATCGTCCTGGCGCCGCTCCGTCTGCGTCCTGAACTCGGCGGCGATGCGGTTGACGAGCAGCCGGTAGTCGCGGACCGCGCCGGCCGGCTCCCCCTGGAACCGCTTGGCCATCGACAGCCCGTGCAGGTTGTGGAACTCGGCGACGCGCGACACCAGGTCGGGTTCCTCCTTGAGGATCTCGTTGGAGCGTTTGAACTCGTCGGTGGCGTCGCCGAAGCGCCACTGCTCCATGCAGGCCCAGGCCCGGCGGCGGTGGACGTAGGCGGCCAGCGCCCCCTTCTTGTCGAGGTCCAGCGCCAGTTGGAGGGCGACGTCGAGGTCGCTGTTCGATTCGCCCCACACCTTCAGCCGCTGCCAGGCGTCGGCCTTGCGGCAGCGCAGCGAGATGCAGAAGGGGGAGATGCAGACGTGCGAGTCCTTCGACGCGCCGTGCTCCTGCTTGACCAGGCGGTACGCGTGGTCGAACTGCGCGATGGCCAGCTCCATGTCCCCGCGCAGCTCCATCGCGAAGTCGCCGTAGTCGGAGTGGCACAGCGCCTCCATCACGCTGGGCTGCTTGCGGGCACGGGCGGCGGCGTAGGCCGCCAGCGCCTTGCCGTAGCACTCCTGGGCGCCCGTCCGTTCGTTCAGCCCGTGGTGCAGCACGGCGAGGAAGCGCAGGTCGGCGGCTTCCAGCAGCGCCTCGTTCGCCCCCAGCTCCTTCGCGATCTCGCCCAGCAGCCCGTGGTAGTCGCGGTCGCGCACCGGCTCCACCAGCTCCACCAGGTGCCGCGAAAAAAAGGCTTTCCCGCGAAGCGGCATGTGCCGCCTATACTGACGCGCGGGCCTCCTCACTTGATTTCGCCTCGATCACTTCCCCGATGAGCCACCTTCCCATGACACGCAGCATCCTGGTTTTGAACGCAGGGTCGTCGAGCCTGAAGTTCTCCCTCTTCGACGAGGCGGGCGAACGGCTCGATCTGCGCCTGCGCGGCCAGATCGACGGGCTGATCTCGACGCCAACCTTCGCCGTTTTCGACGCGGCGGCTCAACCGATCATGGCGGCAGCGCCCCCCGAACTGCACGGCCATGAAAGCGCCATCGCGTTTCTCCTGGGTTGGCTCCAAGACGGCTGCCTGAAGGAACGCACCTTGGTGGCGGCCGGACATCGCGTTGTACATGGAGGCGTACAAAACGCGAATCCGGTGCGTGTGGATGACGAAATTCTCTCGGAAATCGAGAAAACGATCCCGCTGGCGC
>JAYSSW010000028.1:0-2453 GCA_043720335.1 Planctomycetia bacterium | reverse complement strand
TAAGGGGCCGGGTAACGCGTCCATCGCCCGTTTTACCCGGCCCCTTACGGGGCACGGCTCGCCAGGGCACGGCTCGCCAGGGCACGGCTCGCCAGGGCACGGCTCGCCAGGGCACGGCTCGCCAGGGCGAGAACCGCCAGGGCGAGAACCGCGACCGGACCAATCCATTCGTCCCCCGCATAGCCTATCGCCCGGCGTCGCCTCTGGGCAAGTGCCACGGCAGGCGTACCCTGAACTTCACCCTCCCACGGACGACCGATCTGTGTATTCCCGGCCATTCGCGCCACGCGCCGACGTTCCGGGATCCAAGCAAGGAAATGGTTCATGCATCGTCGCACGCGCATCGTCGCCACGCTGGGCCCCGCGACCGACCGGCCCGGCGTGCTCGACCAGCTCCTCGACGCCGGGCTGGACGTGGCCCGCATCAACTTCTCGCACGGCGCCGCCGACGACCATCTCGACCGGATCAAGCGGCTGCGCGAGGCGGCCAAGGCGAAGGGGAAGCTCGTCGCGGTGCTGGGCGACCTGCCCGGCCCGAAGCTGCGCGCCATCCTCCAGGAGCCGATGTCGCTGTCGGCGGGGCAGAAGATCACGCTGGCGCTGAAGCCGAGCGTCGAAGCCGACCTGCAGCTGACGGAGCCGGAAGCGCTGGCGAAGGCGAAGGCGGGGCATCGCGTGCTGCTCGACGACGGCCGGCTGCAGGCGCGTGTCTTCTCCGTGGCGGGCGACCGCGTGACACTGGCGGTCGACATCGGCGGCACGCTCCACCCCAACAAGGGGATCAACCTCCCGGACACCGAACTCAACATCCCGCACGTCACGCGCCGCGACCGCGACGCCATCGCGCTGGCCGTGCAGGCGGGGGTCGATTGGCTGGCGCTGTCGTTCGTCCGCGACGCCGCCGCAGCACACGAGCTGCGCGGCGTCATCCGGGGCTACGGCGTCGAGATCCCCATCCTCGCCAAGATGGAACGCCCCGAGGCGGTCAAGAAGTCGAGCGAGATCATCGCCTCGTTCGACGCGATCATGGTGGCGCGCGGCGACCTCGGCGTCGAGATCGCGCTGGAGCGCGTGCCCCACGTGCAGAAGACGCTGATCCGCCAGGCGCGCATGGCGGGCAAGCCGGTCATCACCGCCACCGACATGCTCGACTCGATGCGCCACAACCCGCGCCCCACCCGCGCCGAGGCGAGCGATGTGGCCAACGCCGTCTACGACGGGACCGACGCCGTGATGCTGTCGGGCGAGACCGCCGTCGGCGACTACCCGGTCGAGGCGTTCACCTGCATGACGCGGATCGTCAAGGAGGCGGAGACGCACCAGTTCGACGACGGCCCGCGCCACGTCGACATCCCGCGCGGCCAGCTCAACGACTTCGTCACGCACACCGTCTGCGAGCTGGCCCACCAGATCGAAGCCGCCGCCATCATCAGCCCCACGCTGACCGGCCGCACCGCGCGTCACATCGCCCGGCACCGGCCTAAGCCGTCGATCATCGCCGCCGCCGCCAACCCCAGCGTCGCCCGGCTGCTCAGCGTCGTCTGGGGCGTGCACGCCGTGACGACCGAATTCCCGATCCACCCCGGCGACGACCGCCTCGAAGCCGCCGTCCGCGCCGCGTTCCTGGGCGGCATGGTGAAGGCGGGCGCCCTGGCGGTGGTGTTCGCGGTGCATCCCATCGAAGGAGGCGAAGGCTTCCCGACGATCCGCGTCGTCCGCGTCGGCGAGGAAGGCCGCTCCTGCGAGCCGTGATTCGTTGAAGCATCGTCGCTTCCAAGCCCCAGGATGAGCAACGCGATTCCTGGGGGTTCCACCCGCGCCGTCTTCGACGGCGGGCTTGATCGCGTCAATGAATCGTTGAAGCCCCACCAATCGCGTTGCTCATGGTGGGGCTTGGGGTTCAACTTCTTCCGACGTGGCATCGCCCCCCGATCACACCGTCAGCGGGTTGGGCTTCTCCGCGTCGATTCCCATCTCCTTGATCGCCTTCTCCACGTCTTCGAGCTTGAACTCCCCCTTGCGGGCGAGCTGCTCCAGCGCCGTCAAGATGACGAACTCGGCGTCGATCTCGAAGAAGCGGCGCAGCGACGCGCGCGTCTCGCTGCGGCCGAAGCCGTCGGTTCCCAGCGGGACCACGCCGCCCGGCACCCAGCGGGTGATGAACTCCGGCCAGCTCTTCATGTAGTCGCTCACCGCGATGAACACGCCGGACTCCTTCTCCAGCGTCTTCTCGACGTAGCTCTTCCTCGGCGTGGCCGTCGGGTGCAGGCGGTTCCAGCGCTCGCATTCGAGGGCTTCGCGGCGCAGCTCGCCGAAACTGGTGACGCTCCACACGTCGGCGGCGATGCCGTATTTGTCGGCGAGCGTCTGCTGGGCCTGCAGCGCCGACTGGATGATCGGGCCGCCGCCGAGCAGGTGCAGCTTCGTCTTGTTCTTCGGGGCCTTCACGGTGC
>JAYSSW010000027.1:0-5253 GCA_043720335.1 Planctomycetia bacterium | reverse complement strand
TCGCCTCGCTGCGCAGGCTCACGCCATCAGGTAGCCGAACTCGGCCAGGAACTGGTCCTGGGGCCACTTCAGCAGATCGCAGATCGACTGCATCAGCTCGGCGTCCGCCAAGTCGCGCTTCTCCAGGCGGATCATGTAGCGGCGGGCCACCTCGTAGCCTTCGCCGCCGGTGTTCACGTTGCGGGTCGCCATCCGCTTCGTCTTGGGGTCGAGCATGTCGTCGAACTTCATCGGCATCATGTTGCCCTGGATGAAGCCGATGATGGCGCCATATTTGGTCGCCTCGTCGGACAGCAGGAACTTGACCGCGCTGTAGCCGAGGTCGCGGGTGTACTCGGCGTCGAACGGGATCGGGTCGGCGCAGCGCAGCTCGTAGCCCAGGTCCTTCGTGATGAACGTCACCGGGTTGCACATCGGCGTCGTCTTGATCTTGAGGATCTGGTGCAGTGGCGTCATCTCTTCGATGGTCAGGTCGGGCTTGCGGCGCTTCTTGCGCTCCTCGGCGGGGTCGAGCAGGCTCTCGGAGAGGAGGTCGCGGATGAGGCCGCCGAACTCGATCTCGCCGAGGCGGAGATGGCCGTGGTCGTCGGTCTCGTAGGCGCCGTACTTGCCGTGTGTTTTATCAAGGATGTCCTTGAGCTCGTGCTTGACCGATTCGATGAGGCCTTCGGCGAGGACGACGACGCCGTACTGCTTGCCGGCGGCGCGGCGTTTGATGATGGAGCCGAGGATGATGTCGCAGAGGTGCTTGAAGGTGGTCTTGTTGGGCTTCTTGTCGGCGTCCATGCCGAATTCTTCCGCGATGATGGTGAGCGTCGCGGCGGCGGCTTTGCCGATGCCGAGGGCGAGGTGCCCGGCGGCGCGGCCCATGCTGACGACGAGATACCAGCGCGAGGTGGTGCGGGCGTCCTCGGCGAGGTTGCGGACGGTGCTGACGCCGTAGTGCCGGGCCGTCTCGAAGCCGAAGGTCGGCGTCGAGCCGGGCAGGGGCAGGTCGTTGTCGATGGTCTTGGGGACGTGAGCGACGCGCATCTTACCCCCCTTCTCCTGGAACTTGGCGTAGACCTGGCTGGCGGTGAAGGCGGTGTCGTCGCCGCCGATGCTGACGAGGGCGTCGAAGGCGTTCGCTTCGAGGACCTTCAGCACGTTGGCCATGTCCTCGGGGTTCTTGGTGGGGTTGGTGCGCGAGGTGCCGAGCATCGACCCGCCGCGGATGTACTTCTCCTTCACGTCGTCTTTGGAGAGGGGGCGGAGGTGGGAGGAGTCGCCTTGGACGAGGTACTTGTAGCCGTCCTGGATGCCGAAGACCTGGATGTCGCGGTTGAGGGCTTCGATGGTGACGGAGCTGATGACGCCGTTGATGCCGGGGGCGGGTCCGCCGCCGACGACGATGGCGAGTTTCTTGATGGGGAGCGCACTGGCCATGGGAAACCTCGTGGGGATGGAACGCGGGCGGGGGGGAACGATGTCCGAAGCGGCGTTCGCCTCCGATTAGGATTGGAAAGTGAACGCCAAACGGCAATCCCCGCGTGGCCTGCGGCGAAAACAGGCGCGATTCCAAAAGATCCACGCGACAGCGGACGCTGCCTCGTGGATCTTTTTCGCTTCCTTCACTGCGGGACGAGCGGCCTACAGTTCCTTCTCGATCTGCCTGGCGTTGAACGCTACGCCGATGATCGTCGTGGTCGACACGGCCTGTCCCCGGTGCGGCACCAGCCCGGTGCGGAGCTGGATGCGCCACACGAGTGTGTCGTCGGATTTGACGATCTCGCGGACCAGTTTGTCGTACTTGTCCATCGTGGTGATGGTGATGAGCCCCTCCTGGCCGGGGCCGAGGTCGCCTTCCGCGGTGTCCGTCTCCTTGCCGGCCTGCCCCTTCTTCAGCGCGAGGAAGCCGCCGTACAGGCTGCTGAACTTCACCTTGGTCGACTCGACGAAGGTATAGGTCGGGTTGGCCTCGGTCGCGCGCAGGAAATCGTCGCTGACCGGCGTGAAGATCGTGTCGGCGGAGAGGTTCTTCGCCCGCAGCGTGACGGCCAGATGGCCCTCCTTGGTGAGCTTCACGCGTTCCGGCTTGACCTCGATGCTGCGAACCGTGAGCGATTCGCCCGGCGCCACCTTCTGGTGCGCGGCGAGGGCGTAGTCGTGCTTGACGCGCTCGCGCGACAACGGCCGGGCGCCCCCCTTGGTCGGGCTGGGGTCGGGCAGCATGTCGAGCGGGTGCTTCGGCTTGTTCATCAGCAGGTAGATGATGAACAGCGTCGTCAGGATCGCGTAAGGCACGAGGAACACCATCGCGATCAGGCCCCCCATGCCCGACTGCTTCGGCAGGGGCCGGCGCTGCAGCTCGCTCAGCCCGCCGCCCGCCGGCGCGGAAGGCGCGCTGTCCGCGAAGCCGCCAATGGTTTGCGGATCGTGCCTCGGTTCGGCGGGCGCCTCGGCAGGCATCTCGACCGAAGGCATCGCCGGGTCGCCGAACAGGTCGTCGACGGGGGGCGGGCCGGTGAAGATGCTCTCCTGCTCCTGGGCGGCCACCCCGAACTGCATCTCCGCCTCGGCGCCGGCGAGGTGCGGGAACGCCGACCGGGGCGGGGTCTGCACGACCGATTGGCAGTGCGGGCACTGCACCTGCCCGCCGAGATGCTCGACGCTGATCGCCATCACTTTTTCACAGTTGCCGCACTGCAGCTGGATCGTTTCCATGTTCCGGCGCACTCCTGGTGGCGATTCGTCCGCTGCTATTCTAACGGACGGAAGCGCCGCCGTCCAAGATCGGGGAGGCCCCCGGCTTTGGTCGCGGACGCAGCGGCGGTTGTTCCCGGAAAAGCGAAACACGCCTCGATCGACGGATCGTGCAAGGTCGCGAAAGCCCAGGGACGGCGTCCCTGGGTACTTCGCATTCCCAGGGACGCCGTCCCTGGGCTTTCGGCTCGCCAACTCAATCCACGCTGAGGCCAACTCACAGCAGCGGCAGGTCGAAGGTGCTGGTGATGGCGCGCCAGATCCACCAGGCGCACGAGCGGTACTCGCAATGGATCTTCACCTGCGCCATCGTGCCGACCGCGATGGTGTCGTCGGAGCCTTCGATGTCGACGCCCACGAGAAAGACCTGCTCCTGCGGGACGAGCTGGTTGGGGTTGTTCGACGGCCTCACCGCGAGCGGGCCGCCCCCCTTGTTCGACAGAGGCAGCGGGATCTCGCGCGCCTCCGACTCCGGCACGTCGACGACCACGCCGGTCCAGGTGTGGTACTCGCGCCCCTGCACGCGGATGGTGGCGACGAGCGGCTGGCCTCGCTGCTTCCGCTTGGCCAAATTCTCGCGCACCAGGTCGTTCTCGAACGAGTTGACCGGCAGCAGCACGCGCAGCTTCGTCTTGTCGCCGATGCTGCAGAACAGCGTCTTCTCGTCCTTCTCCCAGCGCTTGCCGACCTCCTCCTTGGCGGGCGAGCCAAGCACGACGCCGTCGCGCGGGGCGCGCAGCTGCAGCTGTTTCATCTCCTCGTTGACCTGGTTGAGGATGTTCTCGGCCTGCTTGCGCTCGTTCTCGGCCCTGGAGCGCTGCTCCTGCATCGCGGCGCGCTGGCGCGGGTCGTTCTCGCGGCTGATGAGCGGCTCGTACAGGTCGACGATCTTCTTCTTCGTCTCGATCAGCGCCAGCGCCTCGTCGCGGCGCAGGTCGAGGTCGCGGCTGCTGAAGACGGCGAGCACATGGTTCTTGCGGACGAACTGCCCCTCCTGCACCAGGATCTTCTCCAGCATGCCGACCACGCGGATGTGGACCTGGGCGATGTCGTTGGGGTTGACCTGCACGACCCCCTGCTTGCGCACCCGCGTCACGGGCATCGGCAGGAAGAACAGGCCGCACAGCAGCAGCACCACGGCGGCGGCGCTCGCCGTCACTCGTCCGGTCTTCATGTCAGGGAGCCTCCCGCGCTTGTGGACGTTCTTCAACAGCCGGTAAAGGGGCCAGCCGATCATCGACGCCAGCGCCGCCAGCGCCAGCAGGTTGCTGATGACCTCCAGCTTGTAGGGCCGGAGGAACGAGGCCATGAACTTCAGGATCACGAACGTGACGACCCAGCGGTAGATGTAGCTGACGACCGCGAACGTGACGAACAGCACGCGGCGCCACAGGTCCATGTACGGCTCGGGCTGCGTCTCGATGCCCAGGCCGTACTCCATCGCCAAATTCTGGATGTAGCGGTTGGCGCGGTCGCGCAGGTTGGGGATCTCCAGCCAGTCCGCCAGCACATAGTAGCCGTCGTAGCGCATCAGCGGGTTGCCGTTGAACACGACGGTGCTGACGCTGCACACCACCATCAAGCTCAGGCTGAGATGGTTGACGAACGGCCAGCTGGGCGTGTTCCACCAGACGAACGTCGCGAACGCGGCGATCATCAGCTCGACGTAGATGCCCGCCGCGCTGATGATGATGCGGCGCCATTTGTTGGGCAGCGTCCAGGCGTCGGAGACGTTGCAGTACATGGCGGGCGAGAAGCATAAAAGGAGGAAGCCCATCTCGTGGACCTCGCCGCCGAACGCCTTGCAGCTGAGTCCGTGCCCGAACTCGTGGATCACCTTGACGACGCCGAGCGCCGCCCAGAGGTAGATCACGTTCTTGAAGCTGAAGAACTCCTGGTACGAAGGCAGCCGGCTGTAGAACGTGTCGAAGTGCGACAGCACCAGGAACAGCGCCGACAGCATCACCGCGGCGCTCGCCAGCAGGAAGGGGATGGTGAACATCCACCACAGCCAAGGGAGCATCTTCTTGAGGACCTTCTCCGGGTCGAAGACGGGGATCTTGATGTAGAGGATGTTCGAGAAGGTCTGGAACATCTCCATCCGCCGCTTCTTCTGGCGGTTGTCGAAGAGCACCTTGCCGGCGTGGGGCGACTCGTTCTGCACCAGGCCCGCGTTGAGGAGCTGCTGGCCGAACTGCTCCAGGTCCTCCAGCTTCAGCCGCTCCGGCGGGAAGCGGGTCTCGAACGCCTTCTGGGCTTCGTCGAGCGTGTGCCCGCCGTCCATCAGTTGCAGGAGGAAGTGCTCCTGCACCTTGAAGCGGTAGTAGCGCAGGCTGACCGGGTCCTTCACGACGAAGAAGGTGCGCCCCTCGTACTTCTGCGGCGCGATGACAAGGTCCATGCGGCGGCGCAGGCGGACCGTTTTCCGCCGGTCGAGGTCGCTGGGCTGCTTCTTCGGGTCCATAGGGAGTCAGTGGTCAGGGGTCAGGGGGCAGGGGGCAGTGGTCAGGG
>JAYSSW010000026.1:0-5253 GCA_043720335.1 Planctomycetia bacterium | reverse complement strand
GAAGTCGCAGCCGGCCATCTTGGCGATGCGGGTGTTCTCCTCGTGGACGGGGTTGCCTTCGAGGAAGCCGCAGTCGGCCTTGGGGTGTTCGAGGAACTTGGGGCCGTGCCAGATCTTGACGGTTTCGAGGGCGGCGATGCCGGGGCAGATCACTTTTCGCCCGCCGCTGTAGCCCGCCATCAGGTGCGGCTCGATCAGGCCGGTGGTGATCTTCAGGTCGGCCTGCGTGTAGCGCTTGTCGATGTAGGCGGGGACGCCGTTGGGGGTGATGCCGAGGAAGTCGTGGTCGCTGAGCTTCTTGCCGAAGTGGTTCTCGATGCGGTAGTGCTTGACGATGTCGCTGCCAACCATCTCTTCCAGCTCGGTGCCCTGGTTGGGACGATGCAGGCCGGTGGCGATGAGGATCAGGATCTCGTCGCGCGGGATGCCGCTCTCTTCGAGGATGCGCAGCATCGGCTTGAGCAGCAGCTGGTTCGGCACGGGCCGCGTCACGTCACAGATGACGATGCACGCGCTCTTGCGGCCTTTCGCCAGCTCCGCGAGCGGCGGCGTGCCGACGGGGCGGTTCAACACGTCGAGGATCGCCTGCTCCGGGTTCGCCAGCGGCTCGGCGGGGCGGAGCTGCAGAGGCCCGACGACGCGGTCGTCCGGCAGTTCGATGTCCAGCCCGGTGCGGCCGTATTCCAGCTTGAATCGCATGGCGTCCACTTCGCGGAAAGAGGTGCGTTCGTTCGCGTTCGTCCACCGTGATTGTATACGACGAACCTGTTTAGCCGTTCGCCTACGGCGAACGTGGGCGCGGCACCACGCGGGGACGAAGCGCATCGACGCGCGGTGTCGATCCCGCGCTCGCCGTAGGCGAACGGCTAAACGGGTGCAGGCTTGTTAAACAAATCGGTTGTTGTCGTCTATTCAGAAATACAGGGGTCTTCCGGTTGGGCAGGATGAAACGGCGCGGTTTGTTCTTGCCAAGTCCGCCCCGCTTTGCAAGAATCCATAGTTGACGACCGCGATCCACAAGAAGTCACTCGCCTTACGTCCAAGGATTAGCATCATGATGCGCATGCGTCGCGCGGCTGCGGCATTGATGACGGCGTCGGCAGCTCTGCTGATCGGCTGGTGCTTCGCCAGCGCCGTGCTCGGCCAGCAGATCGTCTTCCAGCCCGGCCCCGGCGGGTTCCCCGGCCAGCCCACGCCCGAACCGACTCCCAAGGGAGGCCCCAACGCGGCCAACCTCAGCGGCATCCGCATCATCCCCGACACCAAGATCGGCCAGGCGGTCCAGGTCGGCATCGACTGCGTCAACGACAAGGACTGGGACCAGGCCGTCAAGGCGTTTCAGGCCATCCTTGAACTCAAGGAAGACTACCACGTCCAGATCCCCGAGCGCAACGCGCAGGGGCAGACCGTCTACCGCCGCAGCAAGAGCAAGTTCGAGGCCAACGCCCAGCTCGGCGCGATGCCGAAGGAAGGCCTGGAGACCTACGAGGCGATCCACGGCGCCAAGGCCAAGGCGATGCTCGACGAAGCCAAGCTGAAAGGCGACCGCGAGGCCCTGGCCGACATCGCCTTCCGCTACCGCTACACCAAGTCGGGCATCGAAGCGAACGAACTGCTCGGCACGCTGCTGCTCGCTCGCGGCCAGGTCTTCACCGCCACCCTCGTCTTTGAACGCCTCCTGGGCGTCAACGAGGAGTTCGCCAAGCTCGACGACATGACCTTGTTCAAGGCCGCCTACGCCTTCCACCGCGCCGGCGACAAGCTGAACTACGACAAGGCCTGGAAGAAGCTCGAAGCCAGCGTCCGCGAGGTCGGCGGCGTGAAGGCGGGGGACGAGGTCATTCCGCTCGCCAAGCTCCAGGAAGTCATCAACCAGGACAACAAGGGCGCCACCGAGTT
The DNA here is from genome assembly GCA_043720335.1 of Planctomycetia bacterium. Classification (GTDB taxonomy): domain Bacteria; phylum Planctomycetota; class Planctomycetia; order Gemmatales; family Gemmataceae; genus JAYSSW01. The sequence goes on along the minus strand of JAYSSW010000026.1, from coordinate 3,354 downwards.
CGTCAACTCCTACGACTGGCTGACGGTGCGGGGCAACAACTCGTACACCGCCCAGGCGGTCGGCAGCCCGCCGCTGCTCGACCTGAAGTCGTGGGTCCGGCCGATCCTCATGGACACCGGCGACGACGGCGAGCCGGAGCGCGAGACCAACGCCAAGGCACGCATCGAGCAGGCGATCCAGACGATGGCCGGCGCCAAGATGCCCATCCTGCCCGGCTTCTTCCCGATCGCGACCAACGGCAAGCTGATCTACCGCACGCACAACGGCGTCCGCGCCGTCTTCCTCAAGGACGGCAAGGACGCGGCCGGCCCCTACAAGCCGGGCGAGATCGCCTGGAAGACGCTCGAGTTCGCCCGCGGCCTGTCGCCGACGCTTGAGAAGGCGAACCTCAAGCAAAAGCTCGACGAGTGGATGAACTTGTACCAGGCCCAGCCCGGCTTCATCGGCATGCTCTACGAGAACACGATGCTCGGCACGCTGTCGACCGACCATCGCCGCGTCTACGCCATCGACGACCTCGCCGTGCCGCCCCCCGGCCAGTACATGAACCCCAATTTCTGGAACCAGGGGCAGATCCCGGCCGAACTCAAGCCGTTCATCATGAGCAACATCCTCATGGCGTTCGACGCCGAGAACGGCAAGCTCCTCTGGGACACCCAGGAGGACGGCCAGTTCGCTGACAGCCACTTCCTCGGCGTCCCCATCTCGGTCGGCGGGCGCCTCTACGTCCTCAACGAGAAGAACCCCGGCGCCGCCACCCCGATGGGCGACGCCGAGCTGCGGCTGGTGTGCATCGACCCGAACAAGAAGGCCGCCGGCCCGAAGAACCTGATCCATGTCGAGTCGATCCAGCAGCTCGGCATGGTGCAGCAGAACTTCCGCGTCACGCACCAGGCCAGCCGCCGCACCAACGCGGTCCATCTCGCTTATGGCGAAGGCGTGCTCGTCTGCCCGACGAACGCCGGCGAGGTGTTCGGCATCGACCTGATGTCGCGCAGCCTGGTCTGGTCGTACCCGTACCGCGAACGCATGCCGGAGGAGGCGTTCAGCCAGCCCAACCCGTTCCAGCCGCAGCCGTTCCCGCCCCGTCCGAACCCGAACCTCGGCTCGACGACGATCATGAACTGGAAGTCGTCTCCGCCGGCCATCGTCGATGGCAAGGTCGTCTTCACCGCCCCCGACGCCAGCTCGGTCCACTGCATCAGCCTCCGCGACGGCAAGCCCCTCTGGCGCCGCGCCCAGATCGACGGCGACCTCTACATGGCCGGCGTCTTCAACGGCCGCGTCCTCATCGTCGGCAAGAACATCGTCCGCGCCCTCGACCTCAAGGACGGCCGACAACTCTGGTACATCACCACCGGCGACCTGCCCTCCGGCCAGGGCGTCGCCAGCAAGGGCATCTACTACCTGCCCCTCGCCCGCGGCGAGATCATGGCCATCGACGTGGAGAAGGGGACCGTCAAGGCCCACAATCGCTCCTCCGTCCCCGGCGCCGCGCCCGGCAACCTCGTCTTCTGCGACGGCTCCGTCCTGTCGCAGACCCCGACCGAACTGGTCGCCTACCCGCAGCTCGCCGTCCGTCTCGATCTCGCCAAGTCGGCCCTCAAGGAAGACCCCGAGAACCTCGCCAAGACCACCGACTTCGGCGAACTGCTCCTCAAGGACGGCCAGGTCCACCAGGCGGTCGAAACGCTGCTCAAGGTGACGACCAAGAACCCGCCCGAACCGCTCGCCAAACGCGCCCGCGACCGGCTGTTCGAGGCGCTCGTCGACCTCCACAACGTCGACTTCAAGACCGCCAGCGAGAAGTACCTCGCCGACTTCCGCGCCTTGTGCGACCTCCCGGACAACCAGGAGCAGCAGGCCCGCCTCGCCAAGTACTACCGCATCGTCGGCCAGGGGCGCGAAGCCGAGGGCAACCTCGTCGAAGCGTTCAAGATGTACAAGGACTTCGGATCCCTGCCGATCCACCGCGTCAACAATGGCATCATCCTGCCCGAAGACCCCAACCACAAGATCCCGACCGATGTCTGGCTGCGGGCCCGCGTCTCCACGATGATGGAGAAGGCGACCACCCAACAGCGCGACCCGCTCGAGAAGCAGATCGCCGAGGAATGGACGCTCGTCGAGGCCAAGAAGGACCCCGACGCCATCCGCAGCTTCATCGGCATGTTCGACGTGCCGTTCCGCGTCGGCCGCGAAGCCCGCCTGCGGCTCGCCGACCTCATCATCGAGAAGGGGGACAAGTCGGCCTACCTGGAGGCCGAACTGAACCTGCAGCTCATGCGCGGACGCGGCTACCGCAGCGAAGCCGAGTCGGGGGGCCGCGCCCTCGCCACGCTCGCCAAGCTGGAGGAGAAGAAGGGGACCGTCGAGTCGATGCAGCTCGCCGCCGCCTACTACCGCCAGCTCGGCCGCGACTTCCCCGCCGCTCACGTCCGCAGCAAGCAGACCGGCGCCGACCTCCTCAGCGAACTCGCCAACAACAAGACCATGCTCCCCTTCCTGGAGGAGGCCGGCGTCCTGTTCGGCGGCGCCAAGATCGGCGCCCGCGAGCTGCCCCCCGGCGCCATCGCCGCCGGGCTGCCCGGCTTCGTCATGCGTCCCGAAGGCGACAACACCCCGTTCGCCAGCCAGCACCGCTTGTACCTCGACCCCAGCAACCCCAACAACCCGGCCGTCAAGCTGGTCGATGTCGCCTCCGGCCAGGTGCGCTGGTCGCTCAACCTCGCCGCCAACGCCCTCAACCTGCAGATCAACAATCAGATGTTCCACTACCTGTACCAGCAGGCGAACGTCAACGCCGCCTACCATCCCAACGCCCGCTACCGCTTCTTCAGCGTCAAGGGGCACCTCCTGGTCTTCCAGGTCGGCGCCACCGTCTACTGCGTCGATGGCGACACCGGGCGAAAGCTCTGGGAGACCGCGATGGTCGATCTCGGCCTCATGCAGGCCAACACCTCCTTCCAGCCCGCCAGCGTCGACGCCGACGGGAACCCCGAGTTTGTGCTGTGGAACCACCTCAACAACCAGCGCTCGCGCGTCACGCTGGGGCAGATCGGCGCCGTCCAGCCCAACTACGTCGCCCTGCTCACGCAGAAGGGGCTGATCGTCAACGACCCGCTGCGGGGCAACCTGATCTGGAAGAAGATCGACGTCTCCGCCGGCTCGCGCGTCTTCGGCGACGAGAGCTACCTGTTCCTCGTTGAAGGCAGCGACGCCGGCGGCTTCGGCGCCGGCCGCGTCCTCCGCGCCATCGACGGAGCCCCGATGGACATGGTCCCCGACTTCAGCAACATCTACCAGAACCGCATCCGCATCGAGGGCCGACGCATCCTCGCCTCCCAGAGCGG
>JAYSSW010000025.1:0-2455 GCA_043720335.1 Planctomycetia bacterium | reverse complement strand
CGCGCTGGAAGCCGCCAAGCTGGGGGACGAGAACAACCCGTTCTCGCTCGAATCGCTGCTTTGCAAAGCCGCCGGCGAACTCGCCACCGCGAGCAAGTTGCGCCCCGGCGAAGCGAGGCCGTGCTGGTACCTGCACGCGGTCTGGCGCCAGCTCGCGCAGCCCAGCCAGGCGAGCCGCTGGCTGCGCGAAGCCCGCCGCGTCTCGCCGTGGTCTCACCTCACGCCGTGCGAGCAGCGGCAACTGCAGCTCGCCCTGTCGCAGGAACGTGGGCGGCTGTGAATGCGCCGTTGCTTTGGGAAGAGGCGGGAACCTCGTTCACCCAATCACGGATTGCCTTCGCACCCATGCTCCGTTTCATGTTTTTGCATTTTTGCATTCCAGCGACTCCATGGAAACCACGACATGCTCGCGATCGCGCTGAAGGAATGGGCGGCCATCTGCCGGGCGTTGACGGCCGGGCGCCAGATCTTGCTGCTGCGCAAAGGGGGCATCGACGAGACCACCGGCGAATTCCGCGTCGAGCAGCCGAGGTTCTGGCTGTATCCGACCCACGTCCATCAGCAGGAGCAGGGCGTCGTCGCGGAAGCGGCGGCGTGGACCGGCGCCGCGACCACCGACGCCGACGGCGTGCGGCAGGTGCCGCAGACCGCATGGGGCGAAGTCGTCGAGGCGCATCGGATCGAGAGTGAAGAATCGGCGCTGCGTCTGGCGCCGTTCCATTTCTGGACCGAGGAGACGATCCGCAAGCGCTTCGCGTACCGCCGGCCTGGCTTGCAAGCGTTGATCGTGCGAGTCCACTTGGTGGGGGCAACGCGCGTCGTCGCCGAATCGGCGAAGTACCAGGGCTGCCGAAGCTGGGTCGAACTCGACGAGGCGCTGCCGACCGACGGTTCGCGTCCGGTGCTGGACGACGCGGCTTTCAACGTGCTGGCCGACGCGGTGCGGACGGCGTTGGCGTGAACCCTCCACGCGGCAGGGGCTACTTGAATTCTTCCACCAATAGGCTGATTTTCGGCTGGCATGGCTGGCGATCTTGTGCAACGATCAACCGACAACCTCCCACGTCATCCTTCGGAACCAGGTCATGCAATCCGACGTTCTCTCCCTCATCCTTGGCGGCGGCCGGGGAACCCGCCTCTACCCGCTGACCATGATGCGCAGCAAGCCTGCCGTCCCCATCGGCGGCAAGTACCGCCTGATCGACATCCCGATCAGCAACTGCATCAACAGCGGCTGCAACCGCATCTACGTCCTCACCCAGTTCCTCAGCGTCAGCCTGCATCGGCACATCGCCAACTCCTACAAGTTCGACCCGTTCAACCGCGGCTTCGTCGAGATCCTCGCCGCCCAGCAGACCAATGAAGGGTCCGACTGGTACCAGGGGACCGCCGACGCCGTGCGGCAGAACATGCGCTACGTCCACGAGGACTCCTGCGAGCACGTGATGATCCTGTCGGGCGACCAGCTCTACCGCATGGACTTCCGCGACCTGCTGCGCACGCACGAGACGACCGGCGCCGACGTGACCATCGCCGTGCTGCCGGTGCCCGCTGAGCAGGCGTCCGGCCTGGGCATGCTGCGCACCGACGAGGGGGGCCGGGTGGTCGGCTTCGTCGAGAAGCCGGAGACGCGCGACAAGCTGGAGCCGCTGCGCGTGACCGACGAGTTCCTGCGCGAGCGGAGCATCGACCCGAAGGGGCGCAACTACCTGGCGAGCATGGGCATCTACCTGTTCAAGCGCGACGCCCTCATCGGCCTGCTCAACAACCAGCCGCGCGCCCACGACTTCGGCAAGGAGATCTTCCCCAACAGCATCCGCACCAGCCATGTGCAAGCGCACCTGTTCGACGGCTACTGGGAGGACGTCGGCACGGTGAAGTCGTACCACGAAGCGAACCTCGCCCTGGCCGACGAGAACCCGCCGTTCGAGTTCCACTCGCAGCAGGGCATCATCTTCACGCGCACCCGCTACCTGCCCGCCTCGCGCATCTCGGGCGCCACGCTGACGAACGCCCTCGTCAGCGACGGCGTCGTCATCGGCGCGGGGACCACGGTCACGCGCAGCATCGTCGGCGTGCGCACGCAGATTGGCAAGAACGTCACGATCAAGAACACGGTCCTCATCGGCGCCGACCGCTTCGAAAGCCCCGAGGAGAAGCTGGCCAACTTCCGCAAGGGCTACCCGAACCTCGGCATCGGCGACGGCAGCATCGTCGAGAACGCCATCCTCGACAAGGACGCCCGCGTCGGCAGCAACGTCAAGATCATCAACCGTGGACGGATCACCGACGGCGAGGGCGACAACTTCGTCATCCGCGACGGCATCGTCATCATCCCGCGCGGCAAGGAAGTTCTCGACGACACGGTGATTTGAACCGCAGTCAATTTGTCCCATGTCAGACGAAAGCAAAGAGTCGAAAGCCCAGGGATTCCTATCCCTGGGGATTTGAATCC
>JAYSSW010000024.1:0-2456 GCA_043720335.1 Planctomycetia bacterium | reverse complement strand
GGGCACGGAAATCTGCAATCCGAAGGCTGTAATGGCGAGTCTGGCGGCCTGAAACACCCCTGATTTTCCGTGTTTTCGATTTTTTCACACGCTCTGAGTGTTGATGTAGGCCTGGACGCCGCCGGCTTGGACGATGCCGCGCCAGAGGTCGAGAAGGTCGGTTTGGCGTGCCACGTCAATCTCCCGTTGCGCTGAGGTAGCCCCGTTCGTCGAGTTCGCTGACGCGTGCGAAGTAGGCGGTGCGGGCCTCCTCGACGGAGTTGTAGCGAAGCGTCTGCTGGCGCTGCTCCTGCCCGGCGCGGCCCCAGCGAACTTTCAGCCGCTGCCGGTCGAGCGTCACCTGGAAGGTCTGCTCCCCCTTGGCGTCGCGCCGCGTGTAGGAGCGGGTTTCGAGGGTGAGCACCTGGCGCGGATCGACCCCCTTGGCCTTCTTCGCCTCCTGCTCGGCCCAGGCGAGCCGCAGCGCGATGAGGTGGACGCACGGCCCGCCTTTCAATCCCTGCTTGCGGAAGACGCTGCAGGTGCACTCGGCCTTGGCGACCTGACCTTCGTCCCCCAGCAGCATCTGCGGCCGGTAGTCGCGGCGGTCCTCGGCGACCGACACCTTGCCGACCAGTTCCAGCCCCGTGCCGGCGATGCGGTTCTGCGACACGATCTCGACCGCGTCGCGGCGCACCATCAAATCGTGGGCGACACGCTCGCGGACGTTGCGGTATTGCAGCCGCAGCAGATCGATCGGCCCAGCCAGTAACGGACGCAGCCGATAGACGCCTTGCGACAGGTCGAACATCAGCTGCCCCTGCTGGCAGCCAAGCTGCAACGCTTCGACGAGAGCAGGCCCTTTCAGCCCGGTCGCCTTGCCGATGTCGGCGGCCTTCGCGAACCAGACGCCGCTGCCGAGATGGTCGAGGATCTTTTCGAGCGGCGCACTGCCTTGCGATTTGCGAGGCAGGAGCAGGTCGAAGTTGACGGCCTGCGACCAGTTCGACGCGGTGAACCCGGTCATGCCGAGCGTGAGGGTGATGCCCGGCCCACGGAAGACCCAGAAGCTGGGCAGGCCGCTGCCGAGCAGATGCACGTCGCAGCTTTGCACATAAGGCAGCAGTCGGCGAAGCAGCAGCAGCCGGCGCCGACCCCAGACGCGGACGACGCGGGCCGCCTTGCCTTTGAAGATTTCGCCGGTCGTCGTCAGCACCTTTTCCCACGGTTCAAGGACAATGCGCGGCTTCTCGCCCGGCACCAGTTCGATGCGCAGGCCGCGCCGCTTCCCCTTGATGTCGCCGTGCAGGCGCAGGTGGCGGAGCAGGTTGTAGAGGTCCATCGGGGCGAGCGCGAAGCGGTCGAGCGGAAGCGTGGCCGCCGACTGCACCTGGAGTAAGCCGCGCAGCCAGGCGTCGGGGACGCGGATCTGCTTCTCCAGCACCGCCGGCGCATCGGCGACCGCGACACGCACTTCGCCTTCGCCGAGCACAAGCCGCGTGGCCCGGTAGCTGCGCATGAGCTGGACGCCGTCGAACAGGGCCTGGCTGAAATCGACGCTGGTGGTGCCGAACTCGGGCTGGCCTGTGATGTCGAGCGAAGCCTGGTCGAGGTGGAGCTGGGCGTAGGTTCCTTCGTCCTTGCTGAAGACTTCGAGGAAAAGCCCGTCGGGGTGGACGGTGATGACGGGGTCGAGGACGAGGGCGGCGAGCGGATCGTTGCGGTGCAGCCAGGCGAAGAACGCTTGCTGGGCCTGCCAGACGCCGAGGTGCGACGTCTCCTTCTTCATGCGGAGGTAGGCGGCGTAGGCGGCGCGGTCCTTGGGGACGTAGCGGTAGTCGCTGGCAACGATGGCGTGCAATGCGGACAACGCCTCGCGCAGCGCGAGCGGGTCTTTGACGGCGGCGTCGAGCCGGACGGGCGGCCGCTGCCGGTCGCCGGCGAGCGCGACCTTGGCGCTGGCGTCGGTGGCGACGACCTGGCTGGCGTCGCCGTACTTGAGCGCCACCGCCGTGTGCTGCAGGGTCGCCCCCTCGTCGGCCGGATTCACAGGCGTCATCGGAAAACCCTCGTGGCATACCCAGGGCAGCAGCCCTGGGCTTTCGTCATCAACATACCCGCACGGTCGCGCGGTTCGCCATGTCGTAGTTGGATTATTTGACGATCGCCCGACATCATCCGGTGGGCGACGCCGCATGTCAACGGCCGGCGTCGGGTGAAAATCGGTTTGGCCCGCGCGTCGTTCGTTGCTACGATCATGTTCGCCGAGACGTTTAGCCGCTCGCCTACGGCGAGCGCGGACACAATCTCTCGCGAAACCGCAAATCGCGGCGTGGCGTCGCGTCCGCGCTCGCCGTAGGCGAACGGCTAAACAAAGATCGTAACCGTTCACCGGCTTTTCCCAGGCGCAGCTGGCGGCGGAGCGATTTCATAGGCTGACGAGCATGGGCGATGTCACCTGTGCGGGCTGTCGCGAA
>JAYSSW010000023.1:0-2456 GCA_043720335.1 Planctomycetia bacterium | reverse complement strand
AGCCCTCACGAAGCTCACCATCACCGAGACGAGCTGGGGCATGCCCTTGCAGCTGTGGGTGCAGGCGTCGCAGCGTGGGCTTCGCGTCAAGGAAGTTGGCGTGCCGCGCATCTACCTCGACCCGAACCGGGCGTTCGGCGGCATCCTCAACAACGCCGAGGAAAGGCTCGCCTACTATCGCCGGATCATCGCCGACGAGCGCAGCGCGGGCCTGCCGAGCGAGTGCGGCTGGTCGGGCTGCGACATGCTCCAAGCCGTCAGGAGCGGTCGGTGAAGCTGCCCCCCCTGCGAGCCCCGCGCCAGCATGGGGAAATTTTGGCCGTCCCCCCGCTGGACCAGGTCGGTCCCCTTCTCGAAGCCCAGCAGCAGCGATTCCGTTCGGCAAGCTTGCAGCTGCTGGGCCGTCCCCTCGCCGAACTTCGCGACCTCGCCCGCCAGGAAGCCATCACCGCCTGCCGGCAGTACCACCACGACGCCGACGAACCAGTCGAGATCGCCAACCACGACCGCTGGATCATGGCCGGGCATCAACCGGAACTCTTCCACCCCGGCGTGTGGTTCAAGAACTTCGCCCTCCGCGACCTCGCCCGCCAGCACCACGCCACGGCGATCAACCTCGTCGTCGACAACGACACCGCCAAGTCGGCCCTGCTCAAAGTGCCCGTCAAGGGCCGGCTGCAATCGCTTCCCTTCGACACCTGGCAGAGCGAGACGCCCTACGAGGAGCGCGCCGTCCAGGACGAGGCGCTGTTCGCCAGCACGCCGGCGCGCTTCGCAGACCTGACGTATGATTGGCCCTTCAAGCCGCTGCTCGACGACGTGTGGCAGTCGATGGGCAGCACGCCGCTGCTGGGCGAGCGATTCGTCCGGGCGCGGCGAGCGCTCGAACGGCGCTGGGGCTGGAAGCCGTGCGAGGTGCCGCTGAGCCGGCTGTGCCAGGGCAGGGCGTTCGGCGCCTTCGCGGGCCATCTGCTGGCGAACCTGCCAGCGTTCCACGCGGCGTACAACCACGCCGTGCACGAGCATCGCGCGGAGCACGGCATCCGCAGCCGCAACCATCCGGTCCCCGACCTGGCCCGTGACGGCGATTGGCTCGAAGCCCCGTTCTGGGCCTGGCGTGCTGGGGCTTCGCGCCGCCAACGGCTCTTTGCGCGCACGAACAACGGCAGCATCGAACTGCGCGCGGGCGACGAAATCTGGCCAAGTCTTCCGATCAACGGACTGGCGGAGGCGTGGCCGACGCTTGAGGCGCAAGACTGCAAGATCCGCACACGGGCGCTCACGACGACCTTGTTCGTCCGCTTGCTGCTCGCCGACCTGTTCGTGCACGGCATCGGCGGCGGGAAGTACGATGAACTGACCGACACACTGATCGAGCGATTCTTCGGCATCGAGCCGCCGCGCTACCTGGTGCTGTCGGCGACGCTGCTGCTGCCGATCGCGCGCACGCAGGCCGACGCGGCGACCCTGCAGAAGCTTCAGCTTCTGAAGCGCGAACTGATCTTCAACCCGCAACGGCACCTGAGCGGCGAATCGCTCGCGCCGCTCATGCGCGAGAAGGCGGAATGGATCGCCCGCACGCCGCCGCCCGGCCCCGAGGCGAAGGAACGCTTCCGCCACATCCACCTGCTCAATGAACCGATGCAGGCGACGCTGGTTCGCCAAAGTGAGGAAACCGCCCGCGCGATCGCCGCCTGCCAGGCCGAGATCGAGCGCAACGCCGCCGCCAACCGCCGCGACTTCGCGTTTTGCTTGTATCCCGAAGACATGCTGCGCGGCTTCTTCCAGCGGCACTTCGCGCACGTTTAGCCGCTCGCCTCCGGCGAGCGCGGACGTGAATCACGACGGAGATTTTGAATCGCCGCGTGAAGTCGCGCCCGCGCTCGCCGTAGGCGAGCGGCTAAACGAGGTTGGACGAATTATTTGCGGGTCGGTTTGAACACGAACGGGTCGACTTCGCCCTGGATCTTGCCGTCCTTCACACGGACGCCGAGGTCGTGGAACTGGCTGTCGGTGCAGTGTCGCCGACGTGGCAGACGAGCCTTGTCGTTGCCGCTTCCTCGGAAGAAATTAGCCGCTCAGGTCCACAGTCAACACCGAGACAGGCGGGAGAGAGAGAGAAACAACGAAGTCTTTCGCCAACCTCACATGGTTCCTCCTGCGAATTCTGGTGGTTGCCTTTCACTATGGACCTCTGTGGCTAATTCTCGCGTGAAACCGGGCGAATCGCCCGCGCCCGGCTAAGATCAACCGCATGGAGACCGCTTCGACCGATACGCCGTGGTACCAGGACGGCCTGGCGTTCACCTGCACCCAGTGCGGCAAGTGCTGCACCGGGGCGCCGGGCTACGTCTGGCTCGACGACGCCGAGGCCGCCGAACTCGCCGCCCGGCTCGCACTGCCGATCCATGAATTTGTAGCGATCTACACGCGTCTAGCGCATCGCGGCCTCACCC
>JAYSSW010000022.1:0-2458 GCA_043720335.1 Planctomycetia bacterium | reverse complement strand
GACGAGGAGGCGGAGCACTACCGCCAGGCCATCCCCGACCTGCAACGCGCCGCCGACGGCCGGCACGAACTCGTCGAGTATCGGGCCGTGCTGGCGATGACGTGCTACAACCTGGGAACGCTCGAATCGCAGTCCGGCCGGCTCGCCGAGGCGGAGGGTTGGCTGCTGCGCGCCGTGCCGATCCAGCAGGCGCTCGCCCAGCAGCAGCCCGACAACCTCGGCATCCGCTACGAGTGCGCCCAGAGCCAGTTCAACCTGGGCAACGTCCATCTCTACTCCGAACGGCCCGAACCCGCCCGCGCTTGCTTCCTCGCCGCCCAGGCGCTGTGGCAGCAACTTCACGCGGTTCAGCCAGACAACGTGCAACTGCTGCACGACCTGGCCCGCTGCCATTTCAATCTCGCCTGCGTCAGCCCCCCCGCCGAAGCCCAGGGCCTCTATCGCTCCGCGCTGAGTCAGTGGAAGAAGCTGCTCGCGATGCAGCCGGAGCACTGGCCCGCGCAGTACGACCTGGCCCGCTGCGCGTTCAATCTTTGCGTGCAGTACCAGCAGGATCGCAAATTCGAGGAAGCGCTGGCGCTGGCGGAGCAGGGGACCTACGCCTTCCAGAAGCTGGCCCTGGCGTTCCCCGACGAGCAACCGCACCAGCAGGGGCTTGGGCAGGCGGTGCAGCAGTGGAACCAGGTCGCCCAGGCGGCCGGCCCCGTCGAGCGCGTCCTCGACGTGCACCGCCGCTCCATTGCGCTGATGGAGCCGGTGCTGCTCAAGCGGGGCGACGCACAGGGCCTGCGCGGCATCGGCGTCAACCACCTGCAGGCGGCGGCGTGGTTCAACGACGTGATGCGCCGCCACGACCTCGCCCACGAAGTCTACCGCGACGCCGAGGCGTTCTTCCAGAAACGTCGCATCGAGCAGCCCGACACGGAGAGCGACCATCTGCTCGCCTGCGTCTACTACGACTGGGCGATCCTGCTGCGCGAGAAGTTCAACCGGCTCGAAGCGACCGAGGAGACGCAGCGGCGCGGCCTGCGGATCTGGGAATCGCTTGTCGCGGCCCAGCCGGACGACCACCGCTTCCTGCACCAGCTCGCGGCCAGCCACAACAACCTCGGCATCCTCTACCTGAACACCGCCCGCGCCGAACGGGCCGAGTCGAGCTACCGGGCGGCCCTGAAGATCCGCGAACAGATCATGGAGCGCCAGCCGCTCGACCTCGACAACCAGGTCTACCTGGCGGGCACCCTCTGCAACCTGGGGAACTCCGCGCTTGAGCGCAAGGAACGCGAGACCGCGAGCGGGCTCTACGACGCGTCGGCGAAGCTGCTGCGCGAGGTCGGCCCGATGCTGCCGGCCGACTCGCCGACGAAGCCGCTGTGCGAGCATTTCCTACGCAACGCCGAGCAGGGGCAGACCGCCGTGGCGACGCTGCACGACGCGCCGAACCCCGTGACGAAGACGGCGACGCTCAGCCCGCGCCCGCAAGGCCCGCCGCCGCGCAGCGACGCGACGCTGGAATCGATCGACGCGCAGCTTCGCGATGCCCCCACCGACCGTCAACTTCGCCGCGACAAGGCCGACCTGCTGCGATCCAACGGCGCCCCGCTCGCCGCGCTGATGATCCTTGACGAGTTGTTGCACGAGGACCGCGCCGACGCGCACGCCTGGCTGCTGCGCGGCCTGGTGCTCGGCGATTTCTTCGGCGAACCGGGCGAGATGATCCCGTTCGACCATGCCCGCCAGGAACAAGCCCTCGACGCCTTCGACGAAGCGATCCTGCTTGTCCCCGATTTCTTCGAGGCGCGCTTCCACAAGGGCGTGACGCTGAAACGGCTCGCCCACGCCGCCCAGGCCCGCTACCGCGCGATGGCCGACGTGCTGAAGGAGCATGGCGCGCCGGCGCTGCATCCCTTCCAGACCGCCTTCCACAGCACGGTGCAGCGCGCCCATGAAACACTTGAGGAGGCGGCCAAGCTGCGGCCGCTCGACCCGCGCGCATGGGACGAGCTGGCCACGCTGTTCGCCGACCTGTTCGGCACGCGCGACAACCCGGCCGAGGGATACTACGTCAAGCTCGTCGAGTGCGACCCGTCGCGCGCCGACGCCTGGTACAAGCTCGCCGACATCGCCGACCAGCGCGGCAGCCGCGGCGACGCCCTCGACCGCATCAAACAAGCGGTCGCGCTCCAGCCCGACTACCGCGACCGCGCCTTCGCCGACTTCCCGTGGATCACTGCGAGGAAGCTGTCGTAGCACGACGCCAACCCTCATGGGGTCGATTGTCCGAGCCTGAGCGCCAAGCGAACCTTGAACGCCGCGGTGCGGCGGGACCACGGGAAGGAACAGTCGGGAAGAAGGCAGTTCCTTGAGAGTCGCCGGCCGTCTGAGCCCGAAGCGCGAGCGAGGCCGACCCGCGCGACGGCCGCAAAGGAAGCGTCTCCCGTACGACGATGCGAAGCGA
>JAYSSW010000021.1:0-2458 GCA_043720335.1 Planctomycetia bacterium | reverse complement strand
ACTCGGCGGGCAGCACGACCTTGCCCGCGCGGTCGACGCGGCCCCATTTCTCCCCCTTCCGCACCCAGGCGAAGCCGGCGGCGTCGAAGTGCTTCGCGTCGTCCCATTCGGCCGCGATCACGACCTTCCCCTGGCGGTCGATCCAGCCCCAGTTGCCGTCTTGATAGATCATGGCCAAGCCGAGCGAATCGAACGCGAAGGCGATGTCCCATTGTCTGGGGATGGCGACGCGGCCGGCACCGTTGACGTAGCCGTAGAGATTGTTGCGGAAGACGACCGGGATCAGCATGTCGCGCGACAGCGGGCGGAAGTGCCACGCGGCGCAGGCGGCAGCGACAAGCGCGCCGAGCACGACGGGGCGGAGCAGCCAGCGGATCGCGGGGCGCAGTTTCATGGGCGCAGTCTAACGGCGTCGCGTAACCGACGCAATAGGCGCAGGGCACCCACGGGATCGCGCACGTCGCAGGCCACCGAGGCCCGCGATGGTGAGGAGTTCTCGCGGGGTGTTCCCTGGCCGTGTACCGGACAAGGGCAGCGTCTACTTCTTCAGGTGCTGCTTGAGCTGCTGGTTGGCGCTTTTCTCGCGCTGCAGCATGCCGTTGCGGAGCCGGGCGACCTGGTTGGGGAAGTCGCGTCCCGCGCCGGCGTCGACCGAGGCCAGCGCGGGTTGGACGATCGTCTGCAGGTCGGCGAGCCGCTTGACGCGCTGGTCGGACTTGTAGAGCTTCCGCATCACCTCGTCCATGCGGTTGAGGTAGCGCGTCCTGCCTTCGGGGGTCTCCAGCACGGCGCGAGCGACGAAGCCCTGGAAGTTCGGCAGGATGGTGCCGTTGGGGTCGGCGAACATCTGATCCATGCCGGACGGGATGAAGGTGAGCTTGTTGGACTTCGGCTCGTGGTAGATGCGGTAGTTGTTGCGGTTCATGGGGTAGCCGTCCCAGTCCCAGGTGAGGACTTCGAGGACGAGGTAGCTGACGAACTTGTCCATGTCGAGGAGTTTCTCGAGTTTCTGGAAGCGGTTCTTGACGTTGCCGTCGCGGGCGGCGTCGAGGAGCGCTTTCAGGTCGCCGTGCTTGGCGATGTCGTCCTTGCCGGAGACGAGCTGGAGGGGCTGGTCGAGGTCGCGGAGAAAGCCGCCGTCGTAGAAGTTGCCGTGGCGGCTGCCGAAGTGGCGGGTGAGGAAGTAGCGGTCGTAGCCTTCCTTGATGTAGTACAGCCCGCGTTTGCGTCCGTTGATGGTGACGAGGGAATGGCCGACGCGCGAGGCGGGGACGCCGGCGTCGCGGAACATGTCGCCGCAGAGGAGTTCGGAGAGGTAGCTGGGGTCCTGCACGGAGTTGGCGAGGTGGAACTTGTCCATGCCGTGGAAGCGCTGGCCGTCGGCGAACTTGTCCATGTTGATGGTCAGGCCGGGCTTGTCGTCGATGCTGCGGGTGCTGCCGGCGGCTCCCTTCACATGCACGCCGACGTCCTTGTAGATGGTTTCCTTGTCCTTGGTCTTCTCCTTGAGCGTGGCCTTGACGTACTTGCGCGGCTCGCGGCGCAGCGAATCCAGCTCCTTGGGGCCGATCTCCAGGTGAAGATCGATCACCTTCCCCATCAGGAAGAAGGCGTCGCTGTCGGCGGCGGGGTTCTGGCCAGCCTCGACGGGGGGCAGACAGAGGACGGACAGCCCGCCCAGGAGCAGGGCGGGAACGAGCAGCCAACCCAGCAGGGGATTGCGGTTCATGGGGAGGTCGCTCCTACGGTGCGGGGGGTTCTTCCACGTCGGGGATGAAGATTGCACGGAAAGCCCAGGGCTGCTGCCCTGGGGAATTGACTACCCAGGGCAGCAGCCCTGGGCTTTCGTCACGTCCCCTATTACCGACGTGGGACGGGGGCTGCGCGTTCAATCTACCAGCGCCCCGCCCGGCCGTGCTTGAAGATTGGGAGTAGTTCGGCGGGCGCGTCAGTTCCCCTTCAGCTCGACGGCCTGGACACCTTCGACGCGGCTGAGGTCGTTGACGAGGACGATGAGCTTTTCGGGCGCGAGCAGCGGGATGGCGTAGGTCACGTCGAGGGCGGCGCCGCCACGCGCGGTCGACAGGCCGGTCATGCGGTGGCGGGGGAGGTGATCGCAAAGAACATCGTCGATGAGGGAGTTGGGGGAGACGCCTGCGGGGAGGCGGAGGGTGAGGGTGCATTCGCCGGTCGCTTCGTTGCGCCGGCCGGGTCGGAAGGCCCAGGCGGCGATGAGGATGAGCGGGGCGCAGGCGAGCGGGCCGATGAGGTAGCCGCTGCCGGCGCACATGCCGGCGGCGACGGAGTAGATGACGAAGGCGGTGTCGCTGGTGTCCTCGACGACGGTGCGGAAGCGGACGATGGCGAGCGTGCCGACCAGGCTGAAGGCGCGGGCGACGTTGCTGCCGATGACAATCGTCACCAGGGCGATCAGGACGGAGAGGAGGACGAGGGTGGC
>JAYSSW010000020.1:0-2460 GCA_043720335.1 Planctomycetia bacterium | reverse complement strand
GAAGTCGAAGATGCCGCGGATCTGGTCCGCGACGCTGTGCTGGAACTCGGTGGAGTAGCGCGCGTAGGCGATGCCGAGGACGGACCTCTTGGTGCGAGGAAGCTGATCCTGCATCGCAGCGAAAAGCTCGTCGATCTCACGGTTGACCTCCGCTTGGAGCTTTTCGCGCTCCGCATCAAGCTCCTTGCCCCGTCGAGGTCCGCGTCGCTGGGAACGACGGCAGCGCTGCAAGGGCGGACCTGTGAGGCAGAGATCAAGCGGCGGAACGTGCCGATGGTCCTCGTGCCCCTGCCTGCTGCGATGGAGGAATTTGGCCAGGATTTGTCCCGGTCGGCCGCCTCCGCAACCGGCAACAACCGGCAATGACGGGCGCTGACCAGACGGGCGCAACTCTCGGCCCGAAAAGGGGTTCGACACAAATCGTTGCCGGGCGTGGAGATAGCGAAAGGAGGGGGAGGTGAATCCCGCCCTCTCCGCTGGACAAGTGTGCAGTATCCCGCAGCGAATCGCAAGGGGAAGCATCAAATGCTTCCCCTGCTTCGTTTTCGGTCATGTCCTTCTGTTCCGGGCGATTCCCCGCGTCAATCTGCTGCGCTTGATTCTGCGCTGTCAGTGCGCTGGATTCTGCGCTGCCTGACGCACGCTCGAAATGTTCGTCGGTCGTCTGAGCGTAGTGCTTCATGCACATTTTCACGTCATGCCCCATCCACTTCGCCACGGATTGAACCGGGTGTTGCTGCTCAAGCCGTTCCGTGATGCGGCTTGATCGCAGGTTGTGGAACAGTCGCGGCCACGTCTCCAGGCCAGCGCGATGCACCAGCCGGTCGAACGCGGTGCGCAGGTTGCAGTTCTTCCAGCCGGTCGGGCTGTTGGCCTTCTGCAAATGTCCGCCGCCGACGACGTGCGTTTGACCTGGCTCGGCCAGTTCAAAGGCTTCCTTCAGGTAGGGCCGCAGTTCCTTGAACAATGGGATTTCCCGGCTCGCCTTGCCGTCATAGCGCGATGTCTTGGGCGAGGGGACCGTGATGCGGCCGCGCTTCCAATCGACGTGGCGCCACTCCAGGGAAAGCACTTCCGACGGGCAGCGCAGGCCGCCCAGCCGCGACAAGGCGATGATGGTGCGCCAGGTTGGATCGGCCACGTCGAACAGACGTTGCAGCGTTGCGAGGTCAACGAATCGTTGGCGCTTGCTCATGTCCGCAGAGGGAATCTTCAATTCCGAGAACGGGTTCTCGTCAATCAGCTTGTGCTTGCGCGCGGTATGGAAGAACGTCCGGGCGAAGGCCAGCCTTTTGGCGAGAGTGGCGGGGGCCAGTTTTTGGGTGAGCAGCCTGGCTTTGAATTGCTCGCAGTCGCCGGCCGTGATGTTGCGCAACGGCTTGTCGTCGCCGAAAAATTCAATGAGGTTCCGGCAGGGCTGTTGCCAGACTTCCAGCGTTGCGGGCTTCACGTCGGTCCTGGCCAGCGGGTAGGTTCGCAGGAAGGGGCCAAGCGCCGTCCGCTTGGGGGCTTCGACCAGCCCCACCGCCGCCAGCTTGTCGGCCAGCTTCCCGCCGCCGATCTCGGCCAGCCAAACCGCCGTTGGCCTCGGGCAAGACTGACCGCTGATTTTCGCCGAGAGCAGCGCTTCGACGCGGCGCGCGATCGTCTCCGCTCGCTTGCCGTCGCACTTCCCAAGGTAGATGGCTTTTCGTTGTCCGTCGGCGTCCACGAACAACACTCGCTTCGTCCCGTTGGGGTCGTCACAAACGGATGCCATGAGACAGGGCCTTTCTAGATGCGGCCAGCTGGCGGGGGCGATTTTCGCGACGCTCCGCAACAGCGAGCCGAAAGGAATGAGAAGTATACCGGGAGTGCGCTGCCACACAAAGGGCGGCGCGGCCGAATGGCTGTTCCCGTGGTCGCTTCAGGATGTTGCCGATTTCTCGGCGTCCAGGTTGTCAGGTCCATCAGAGGGAGAATCCATCGACACTATCGACAATCGACGAAACTCGATTTTCCCAGCGTTTCCCGCAGTTTCGTCGATTGTCGATTATGTCTTGAGAACGAAAGCACGCGATGGTCGGCCGCCGCCGGGAGGTTGGCGATCCTCCCACCTGCCCAAGTTGGCCTTCGCCAAGTCTTCCAGGGCTGTTTCGGCTTCGCCGGGCTTCTTCAGCCAGGAGCAGCCGCGTTGCACCTCGCGCGCCGTCGCCGTTCCTCCACGGTTCACCAGCCAATCAACCAGCCGCCGATGGTCTCGCTGGGTGTCGGTTTCATCCAGCATGGCATAGACGCGGAGGGCCTCGTTCTTGAACCAGCTCGTCAGGGCAATGGCTGCTTCCATGCTCGCCACGTCCACGAAGTCTACGTTGACGAGCGTCCCGTCATTCGCTGCCCAGCGAACGAAGTGAATCACCAGCGCGATTCGGGCAGCGTACTCTTCCAGCTTCGACCAGGCGGCCGACAAGTCGCCTGACA
>JAYSSW010000019.1:0-5263 GCA_043720335.1 Planctomycetia bacterium | reverse complement strand
GCCCAGCCATGTGGTCAGCTACTTCCTCCACCCCTGGGCGCGGTACGCCGCCCCAGCGGAACTTGCTAATTGATGTACTTTCGAGCCGGCGTAATATCGGCAAGCTGGCGATGCGGTTTATGGACGCATCGTGTCAACGCTGCGGAAAATCATGCCGGAGTTCGACGACTTCGAGCTGGAGCCGGACCGCCTGAACTCCAATGATTTATTTCTCAACTGGAGGAAGCGAGGGCAGGACTATCTGTTCGGTCCGCACCAGATTTCGGACGGGACGCTCCGCGCAATGGCAATCTTGGCATTGCTGCTCCAGCCTGAGAAGGACTTGCCAGACGTTATCATCCTGGACGAGCCGGAGCTAGGGCTGCATCCGCACGCCTTGGAGATCGTCGCGGGGCTGCTGCGGGCGGCGTCACTCAAGTCGCAAGTCATCGTTGCGACGCAGTCGCAGGCGTTCCTGAACTTTTTCGAGCCGGAAGAGATCGTGACGGTCGAGTCACTTGGAGGCGAATCGACGTTTCGGCGTCTCGAACCCGAGTCGCTGAAGGACTGGCTCGACGACTATTCCATCGGTGAGCTGTGGCAGCGAAACGTCCTCGGCGGAGGCCCCTTGCCATGAAGCAGTTGAATGTGTTCTGCGAAGGGCAGACCGAGCAAGGCTTCTGCGCTCAAGTGTTGCAACCTCATCTCTTTCCGCAAGGGGACGGCGTCGTCTATGCGCTGGCTGTGGGCGAGAAGAACAACCGCCACGTCTTCGGAATTGGCAGAGCCAGCAAGTTTGAGCGCGTTAGGAAGTTCATTCTCAATACAGTCAGGCAACGTGCTGGTCGAAATGTGCATTTCACGACTTTATTCGACTTGTACGCGCTGCCAATTTCGTTCCCCGGTGCAGAGGTGAACGTGAGAAACGCAGCGAACCCGCACCTCTACGCAGACGCTTTGGAGGAGGCGTTCAAAGTCGACATTGCCTGCCACCATTTCATCCCGCATCTCCAACTTCACGAGTATGAAACGATTCTGTTCGCTGATCCTGAGGCGTTCGCGATTGCCTTTGAGGACTGCGTAGTGGAGATCGAGCAATTGAAAGAGATCGTTCGATCTGTTCCAAGCATTGAGCATATCAACGATGGGCGAGAATCCGCGCCCTCGAAGCGGATTATCCGAGTCATCCCCGAATACGACGGCCGGAAGACGTCCGCAGGTCCGGACATTGCAGAGTATATCGGGTTGCAGAAGATCCGTTCGAAATGCCCGCACTTCCATCAATGGATCAGCCAGCTGGAAACTCTGCCTTGGGAACAGGATTGCCAACTGGCCGAGCCATCATCAAAGTAACGGTTTCGCCGATCAGTTCCTGTCGTTGCCCGGCTTGGTGAAGTCGAGGACGACCGACGTGTTCGGCATGGCGCGGATCTCGCGGGTGCGCGTGACCGCCTTGCCATCGGGGCCGGTCCAACGGGCCTCGAACGTCTGCATGGAGCCGTCCGCGCTGAGCGGCAGCGTCGAGAAGGTGCGCGACGTGCCCGTCAGGGTGCTGCGCGAGCCGCCCCAGAAAAGCTCGGCGTTGTCGGGGACCATGACGACGACGGTGCCACGGTTGGCGTCATTGGACGGGGCGGAGTTGACCGCGTCGGACGGGTAGAACGACTGGTAGGAGTTGGTGGCAGGCTGGCCGACCACGATGCTCGGCGCGCCGCCATCGTAGATTGGCGTGCCGCCGTTGTAGTAGCCATTGTTGTAGCCGCCGCCGTAGTAGCGGTTGCCGTAGAGGCCGTAGTTGGCGCCGCCGAGGCCGAGGTAGACGCCGCCGACGCCGATGCCCAGCCCGCTGCCGTAGTAGCCGTTGTAGTAGCCGTTGTTGAAGCCGTTGTTGAAGCCGTTGCCGTAGTAGCCGTTGTTGGAGCGGTTGCCGTTGTTGAAGTTGTTGATGTTGCCCCGGTAGCCGGAGTTGTTGATGGCCGGGCCGCGAGCGGGGCCGACCGAGCCGCGACCACCGGAAACGCCAGGACCGCCGCGTCCGCCGCCGCCGCCCTTCTGGGCCTCGCTGGTCGAGGGGGCCGCGAAGAAGCCGACGGCTGCCAGGGCGATTCCGAATGTCATGAACTTCCAGTTCTTCATGATGACGACTCCGTAATTTGGGGTGGAATTTCAGGACCAGCCTTTGGCCCCTGGAGAAAGATGTTGGCAATTGCTGTGCCGCTGGCGCGTCGAATTCGGCAACCTTCGCAATGTCGCCGGAACCGTCAGCTTCAGAAAGCTCACCGGGCGCACGGCATTGAAATTGCGATCCTTCACAACTATCAAAGGATTTGAACCTGAGGCGGAGGGCGAAAAAAGCTTGCCGCGACACGAAACGCCTTCACGGGCGAGGAAATCGATGTTTCACACCCTGGGGAATCTCGTTGCTCGATTCTGGTACCTCGTCATCGCCCTCTGGCTGTCGGCCATGACGGCGGGCTGGATCTTCGCCCCGGCATGGGAATCGGTGACCAAGAGCGGGGAAGTCGGCTTCCTGCCGGAGAACTCCCCCAGCCGTCGCGGCGACCTGCTGTACCAGAAAGCGTTCGAGCTGGACTACTCGGCGGGCAACGTCGCGCTCGTCTTCGCCCGCAAGGACGGCGAGCTGCAGCAGCGCGACCGCGACTTCATCGCCAAGGAGATCGTCCCCGGCATGGGCAAGATCGCCCAGAAGCAGATCAACGGCCACGACAACCCGATCGGCACCATTCGGACGCTCGCACAGGAGGGAGTCGGGGCGCTGTTCGTCAGTCCCGACAAGAAGGCGACCATCGTGATGGTCGAGCTTTCCACCGCGTTCCAGGACCAGCGCAACATCCCGCTCGTCCGCATGATCGAGACGATGCTCGCCGAACTTCGCAGCGCTGGCAAGATCCCCGCCAACCTGGAAGTCGGCGTCACCGGCAGCGCCACGGCGGGGCGCGACCTCGACGTCGCCGAGGAGAGCAGCGCCCACACCATCGAGCGCTGGACCATCGGCATCGTCGTGCTGCTGCTGCTGTTCCTCTACCGCGCGCCGCTCGTCGCGATCATCCCGCTCGTGACCGTGTTCGTGTCGGTCGAGGTGTCGATGCGTATCCTCGGCTGGCTTGCGGGCGAGAAGATCTTCACGCCGGCGCGCGACCTGAGCGTCTTCGTCACCGTGCTCGCCTATGGAGCCGGTGTCGACTACTGCCTGTTCTTGATCGCCCGCTACCGCGAGGAACTCGACACCGGGGCGGCGCCGGCCGTCGCGCTGACGCGCACCATCGCGCGTGTCGGCGGGGCGATCACCGCCAGCGCCGCCACCGTCATCTGCGGCATCGGCGCCCTCGCCTTCGCGCGGTTCGGCAAGATGCACGAAGCCGGGCTGGTCATCCCGCTCGCCCTCACGGTCGCTCTGCTCGGCACGCTCACCTTCGCCACCGCGCTGCTGCGGCTCGCGGGGCCGTGGGCGTTCTGGCCGCTCAAACCGGGGCCGAAACTGCCGAATGAAACACCGCCCACCGGGCTGCGCCGCGTCCTGGAAAGCACGTTCATGCCCGGCTTCTGGGACCATGTCGGTCCCATCCTCGTCCGCCGCGCCGGCCTCATCTGGATGGCCACCACCGCGCTGCTGATCCCCTTCGCCGGCGTCGGCCTCTACTACGCCAACGACCAGAATTTCAACCCGCTCAGCGACCTGCCCGCCACCGCCCCCAGCCAGGCTGGCTCGAAGATGATGCAGCGTCACTTCCCGGTGGGCGTGCTGGCTCCGGTGACCGTGCTGATTCGCAACGACCAGGTCGACTTCGGCGACGACAAGGGCATCGCGGCCATCGAACTGCTGACGGATCGGCTGCTCCACCAGAGGAAGTCGCTCGGCATCATCGACATCCGCTGCATCGCCCAGCCGCTGGGGATCTCGCCCGCCGCGCAGGAGAAGCTGGCGGCCTTCAAGGCGAGCAAGGAGGACGTGCAGAAGACGATCCGCGAGGAGGCGAGAACCTACTACGTCAGCCGCGCCGACGACTACGCAGGCCATGTGACGCGCATGGAGGTGACGCTGGAACACGACCCGCTCAACCGCGAGGGGATCGCCAGCCTCGTCAACATCGAGAAGGCGATCGCGAAGGTGCTGCCGGACGACCTGCAAGGTTCGACCATCGAGTTCGCCGGCTCGACGGCCAGCCTGCGCGACCTCAGCGAAATCAAGCGCGACGACCAGCAACTCATCCAGGTGCTGGTGTCGGCCGTGGTGTTGTTGCTGCTGCTGATCCTGCTGCGCCGCGTGGTGGTGTCGATCTACCTCGTGCTGAGCGTGCTGCTCAGCTACTTCGCCACGCTGGGGCTGACCGAGATCCTGTTCCGCAGCCTGGCGACCGAGGAGTTCATCGGCCTCGACTGGAAGGTGCCGATCTTCCTGTTCACGATCCTGGTGGCGGTCGGCGAGGACTACAACATCTTCCTGCTGACCCGCGTGCAGGAGGAGCAGGACGAGCACGGCTCGATGAATGCCATCCCGGTGGCGCTGTCGAAGACCGGCAGCGTCATCTCCAGTTGCGGCTTCGTCATGGCGGGGACATTCGCGTCGCTTCTCTCAGGATCCTTGCAAGCGATGAAGGAGCTTGGTTTCGCGCTGGCGGTCGGCGTGCTGCTCGATACGCTGGTGGTGCGGCCGATCCTGGTGCCGACCTTCCTGGTGCTGCTGCAACGGCTCATCCCCGGCCGACTGGGCCGCTTCATGGCCCTGGGCCGCTGGAACGAGAAGCCCGCCATGACTGCGGCGAAACCAACGCGAACGCAGGCGGAGCCGGATCCGGTACCTGAGTTGTCAAACCAAGCGATCAGCAGCATGGAATAGGCGATTTTGCGATTGACAAACCCGTATGCGCCGTTCAGAATATAGGAAGTCAGCCGTTCTCGTTCGTCGCAATTCCGAAGATGGCTTCCTGGCCCGGGAGTTCTCGTCATGCCTCGCAAGGAATGCAACTTCCGCCGTATCAGCCTGCTCCTCGCGGCAGTGTTCCTGGCACTGGCCAGCAGCGCACGCCCCGCGCAGGCGCAGACCACGGTCGGCTTCGAGAACAACAACATCATCTACGCTTCCAGCAGCAGCGTGTCGGTGAAGGTCGTGTTGAACGCCGCCAGCACGGACGCGGTGGCGGTGGAGTACGCGACGCAGAACATGGGCGGCCCAATGGGTGCCGTCGCACCAGGCGACTACACCGCGACGAACGGCACGCTCGTCTTCCCGCCCGGCTCCACGTCGCAGTCGTTCACCCTCAAC
>JAYSSW010000018.1:0-5264 GCA_043720335.1 Planctomycetia bacterium | reverse complement strand
GGGTCAGGGGTCAGGGGAGGGGATTTCACGTTCCCCGGCTCTGCCTCGCGTCTCATGTGCTGACATCGATCCCATTCCTGCACGGCCCCGCGAGGCAGAGCCTCGAAAAGCCGCATTCCCGGCAGAGCCAGGAACGAGGGAGAACGAAGAAGCCCGCCATCAACCGGATGGCGGGCTTCTTCGTTCTCCTGGCCCCTGACCCCTGACCCCTGCCTAAGGCACGAAGATGAACTCCTTCAAATTGAACATCACGTGCGCCAGGTCGGTCCACGCGCGCGGGTCGTCGGCCCTGCCGTGCAGCTTGCCCTGCTCGGCGAGGAACGCCAGCAATTCGCGGCGCTCCAGCTCCGAGGGCGGCCGGCCCAGGGCGGCGACCGTCATCGCCTCGACGCGCTGCTCCGGCGTGCGGTTCGGCTCGGCCAGCACGCGCTTCGCCCACAGTTCCGCCTGCTGCAGCACCAGCGGGTTGTTCATCATCGTCAGCGCCTGCGCCGGCACGTTCGACACGCTGCGGCGGCCGATCGCGGTGAACGGCGTCGGGTAGTCGAACGCCAGGAACATCGGGTTGAGGAAGTTGCGCCGCACGTTCAGGTACACACTGCGGCGGCCGTTGCCATCGAGCGGGCCTGACGCGCCGGGACGACCGCGGCCCACCATGAACGCGCTCAGGTGAGGCAGCACGCCGGGGCCGTGCATCGTCGTGTCCAGCCGCCCCGACACCGCCAGCAGCGCGTCGCGGATCGCCTCGGCTTCCAGGCGCCGCACCGGCATGCGGTGCAGCAGCTGATTCGTCGGGTCCGCTTCATCGGCCTCGGCGCTGGCCCGGCTCGCCATCTGGTAGGTGCTCGACAGCACCAGCAGCTTGTGCATCTTCTTCAGCGACCAGCCCTGGCGGATGAACTCGCTGGCCAGCCAGTCGAGCAGTTCGGGGTGCGACGGGGCCTGGCCGAGCAAGCCGAAGTCGTCGGTCGAGCGGACGATCCCTTCGCCGAAATGGTGCTTCCACAGGCGGTTGACCATGACGCGCGGCAGCAGCGGCGTCCTGGCGGAGTCGGTCATCTGCCGGGCCAGTTCGAGCCGGCCACTCCCCTCGGTGTCAATCGGTTGACCGCCGAACACGGTGAGGAAACGGCGCGGGACCGGCTCGCCCAGGTTCTTGTGGCTGCCGCGGATGAACAGATGCTCGTTGATCGCCGAGCCGTCGGCGATCCCCATGGCGCGGCGCGGCGCCGGGACCGCCGCTTCCGCCTTGTGGTACTCGGCCAGCAGCGGCTGCACCTTGGCCAGCACGTCGGCGGCGTAGGGGGCCGCCGGCTTCGGCGCGGGGAGTGGCGGCGGCGACGGATCGTCGCTGAAGACGACCTGTTCGATCGCCCCCCAGCCGTCGCCGTCGTCGTGCATCTCCAGGTAGGCGCGCTGGCCGACCCACATCGACACGTCCTGCGTGCGCCAGTGCATCGCCTCGTTGTTGACGCTGAACGTCAGGCTGCCGTAGATCGGGTCGCGGAGGATCTGCAGGCCGTTGAGGATGAGGTTCACGCGAACGGCGCTGCCGGCCAGGCGGTAGTGGATGCGCTTGTGCTGGATGGTGAAGTTGGGCGAGCGCAACGCGCCTTGCAGCTTGTGGGCGAGCAGGCCGCTGTGCGCCAGCCCCGGCGCGACCGGCTGCGGCGCCTTGCCGGGCGGCAGCAGCAGGTCGCCCGCCTGGCTGGGCCGGTCGCCGAACGCCTCGCCGGTCGTCCGCCAGCCGTTCCAGCCCTTGTCGAAGCGGGCGAACCGCGTCCCCTTGTCGGAGTACGTTGGCGCCGTGATCGATGACTTGGGCAGCTCCGCTTCGATCTTGCGGCGCGTGACACGAAGCGAGTCGAGGAACTTGCCGCGTTCCTGCGGGTCGTCGAGGAAGGCGTGGTCCTGCCGCGAGCTTTGCAGGAAGCCGGCCAGGGCGTAGTAGTCCTTGGCGGTGATGGCGTCGAACTTGTGGTCGTGGCAGCGGGCGCAGGCGATGGTCATGCCGAGGAACGCCTTGCCGAACACGTCGATCTGGTTGTCGATGCGCTCGGCCTGCTCCGAGCGCGAATCGACCGGCGAGTGCTTCGCTTCGCCCAGCCACCAGAACCCGGTCGCCAGCAGCGATTCGTTGACGTGCTCCTTCGTGTGCCAGCGCGGCTTCGGCAGCAGGTCGCCGGCGAGATGTTCCACGACCATCTGGTGGTACGGCACGTCGTCGTTGAAGGCGCGGATGACGTGGTCGCGGTACTTGTGCGCCTCAGGCATCTCGAAGTCGAACTCGTGCCCCTGCGTCTCGGCGTAGCGGACCAGGTCGAGCCAGTGACGCCCCCAGCGCTCGCCGTAGCGAGGCGACGCCAGCAGCCGGTCAACGACCTTCTCGAACGCCGCCTGGCGATCGGTCGCGTCGCAGTCCTTGAGGAACATGTCAATCTCTTGCGGCGTCGGCGGCAGGCCGATCAGGTCGAACGTCACGCGCCGCAGCAGCGCACGCGGGTCGGCACTGGTGGCGGGGGCCAGTCCCTTCTCCTCCAACTTCGCCAAGACAAACGCATCAATCGGCGAGCGGACCCAGGCGGGGTTCTTGACCTTCGGGACCGCGCGGGTCGCCAGCGGCTGGAGCGACCAGAACTTCGACCGCTCCTTCAGGTCGAACTCCTTGAGCGAGGCCGCCTTCTTCGCGACCGCGTCGTCGGGCCAGGCGGCGCCGCGCTGGATCCACGCGGCGAGGTCGTCGATCACCGCGTCGGGCAGCCTGCCGCGCGGCGGCATGCGCAGGTCGGGGTCGCCGTAGCCGACGGCCTTCATGAGCAGGCTTTTCGCGGGATCGCCCGGCGTGATCGCCGGCCCGGTCTCGCCCCCCTTCAGCAGCGCCGACCGCGAGTCGAGCCGCAGCTCTCCCTTCATCTTCTTCTCGGAATGGCACTTGAAGCAGTGCTCCGCCAGCACCGGACGGATCTTGCTCTCGAAGAACGCGACGTCCTCGCGAGGCGACTGCGATTGCGCGTTCGCAGCGAACAGGCAACCGACCAGCACCAGGCCCCAGGATCGCAAACGCATGGCGAGACCTCCACGAAAGCAGTCATCAGCAGGCAGTGGTCAGTGATCAGCGAAGAAAAATCGTCGCCAAGCCCCACCATGAGCGAAGCGATTGGTGGGGGTCGAAGGGGCGAGGCTCCTTATCCCCATCGTACTTGAGAATTCAACCTTCTGAATTCGATGCGCGATCCATCTCCGCGCGTCGCTGAGCGATGCGATCCTTCAGCCGCTGCCAATTCTCTGCGGTCATTTCGGAGAAACCGGAAGCGATACCTTCGCGCAGCCTGGCGTTGATGGCTTGCTTCTCGGATTCTTCCAACGTGTCGAAAGAGATGTCTTCCATGCGGCAGCCTCGTGCATTCAAGTGTCGATGGAATCGCCTGTCCCAATTGCTTCGTTTTCTGTTCGCCGAGCGGTCTGTGCGGCTCTCGCTGCGCGAGTCGCCTGTCCCTTGCTTGCATCGTCGCGTGCGCTGCCTCGCTTCGCGCTTCGGGCTCAGGGGAAATCACGGCGCCTTCTTCTCCGCGGCGCGCAGCTCGGCGATGGTGTGCGGCGGGAACAGCTTGTAGCCGGCCGGCACGCGGCCCACCAGGCCGACCAGCGCCGGGCCGGCCTTGCCCTTCTTCTCGCCCTCGGCCTTCGTCAGCAGCGTCAGGTTGTGCTTGGCGCCGTCGCTCAGCTCGACCTCGAAGTCGTACGAGGTCGCCTTCTTGTCCTCGGAAGGAACGTGGCGCAGACGGGCGATCTTCGCGAAGTCGATCTTCACCGTCTTCTTGAACATCAAATGGGGCTGCAACACATAGCTGCCATCGACGAGGTAGAGCGGCGACAGGCCCGCGACGGCGTGCTTCGACTTCTCCTTGTCGTCGGCGAGGATCGTCGTCACGTCGCCCGTGACGGCGTCGACCGGCTTGGCGCGAGGGAAGCGGGCGCCCTGGATGCCCGCCTTGGCGTCGCCCCCCTTGAACTTGACCGTGGCGGCGCCGAGGTCGCCCAGGTCGGCGTCCCCTTCGAGGACGAGCTTGTTGATGCCGACGAACTTCGTCGTGCCGGTCAAGGTTTCGTCCTTGCCGTCGGCGACCGCGACGACGAGGGTCACGGTCTGCTTGACGTTGTCGTAGTCGAGCTTCTTGACGCTGGCGACCGGGACGAGGGTGAGGATGCCGTCCTTGTAGGTGGTCGATTTCTCGTCGCGGAACTCGATGAACTGGGGGGCGTTCTTCGCCTTCCCTTCCGCGAGCCAGCCGAGCGGGCGCGTGCCGGCGGCGAGGGACCAGCGAGCGAACTTCACTTCCTTGCCTTCGGGATCGACAACGACAAGCGGTTCGGCCTTCTTGTCGCCGGCGTCGATGCGCCACGACGAGGACGCCAGGCAGGCCACGAGGAACGCGAGCGGAAGCAGCCGACGCATGGAGGAGTCTCCGGAAGGTGGCGAGGGTTGGCGGGCGGAGTGTCATGATATGCCGCGCGCGGCTTCGTGCCCTGCGGGTTGACATTCCCGGAAAAAAGCGGACCATCGCGATAGATCCATCGGGAAGGGACAGAAGTACCTGGTGAGGAGCCGTCATGCCGGAAGCGCCGAACACCCAGCAGAGCCTGCTGCTCCGCCTGCGCAACGCGGACGACCAGGGCGCCTGGAGCGACTTCGCCCGGCTCTACTCGCCTGCGATCCTCGCGTTCGCCCGGCGCAAGGGATTGCAGGACGCCGACGCTGCTGATCTGGCGCAGGAGGTGCTGCAGAGCGTCGCTCGGTCGATGCCCGACTTTGTTCTCGATGGGCGATTCCGCAGTTGGCTGTTCACGCTGGTGCAGCGCCGCCTGGTCGACTGGCGGAAGAAGCAGCAGCGGCAGGAGCAAGGCAGCGGGCGGACTTCGGTGCTGGAGCAGTTGCACGAGCAGCCCGCCCCCGACGACGAAGCCGACTGGAACCGCGAGCTGCAGCAGCAGACCTTCAGCGTGGCGGCGGCGAAGATCCGCGCCGGTTTCAGCGAATCGACCTGGCAGGCGTTCTGGCAGACCGCCGTGAAGGGCCGTTCCGGCCAGGAGGCCGCCCAGTCGCTCGGCCTGAGCGTCGCGGCGGTCTACCTCGCCAAACGCCGCGTGATGGCGAAGCTGAAGGAGCAGGTCGAGCTGATGTCGTAGGGTTCCATCAAACGCCCATCAAGCCCGCCGCCGTCTGAGGCGGCGGGGTCACGGCATGGGCTGACCCCGCCGCCTCA
>JAYSSW010000017.1:0-5265 GCA_043720335.1 Planctomycetia bacterium | reverse complement strand
CTTCCTCCACCCCTGGGCGCGGTACGCCGCCCCAGCGGAACTTGCTAATTGATGTACTTTCGAGCCGGCGTAATAGCGCAGCACTTTTTCGTTGCCGGTCGCAGTGGAACGATGGATTGGCCGAGAACAACGCGCAAATTTGTCTGCAGAGGGCTTTTCCAAAGCGATGTCGGTTAGCTCCGGATTTGACTCGATGAGTCGAATCGCCTTGTCGGATTCAAGCGATTGCAGATGCTTCATGAGCAAGCCGCACAGATCTTCCAAGTTCATGCTGCGTCCCCCACGAAGATGAGAGTGATACAGTCCAACGACAGCGAGCCGAGCGAATGGATAAATGTTGACGAATCATCACCCCTCGAAGCACACCTCCGGCAGTTTCTGGATCGCCTGGCGCAGTTCCTGTTCCCACATGCCGCGGATCGCCTTGAGCTGCGGGTCCTCCGCTCCGAAGCGGCGGTGGCGGCGCACGTCGAGTTCGCCGGTGCGGTACATTAGCAGATCGACCGGCGGGCCGACGGTCAGGTTCGAGCGCATCGTCGAGTCGAGCGAGATGAGCGCGTACTTGGCCGCCTCCTCCAGCGTCGTTTCGTCGTAGCGCACGCCGCGATCGAGGATCGGCCGGCCGTACTTCGTCTCGCCCACCTGGAGGTAGGGCACTTCCTGGCTCACGCGCAGCGGGTTCCCCTGCGGGTAGATCATGAACAGGTCGTGCGCCTCGCCGCGCAGCTGCCCGCCGAGCAGAATGTTGATGTTGAACGGGATCTTGTCGGCTTCCAGCGCGTCGCGGTCGAGCGCCGCCACCTTGCGGACCTGCTCGCCGACGCAGCGGGCGGCCGAGTACATGTCGGCACAGGCGGCGAGGCCCTTCCCTTTCTCGAAATCGTCCTCCAAGAGACTAACCACCGACTGAGTCAGCGACAGCCCGCCGCTGGTGAGCAGGACGAAGACGCGCTCGCCGGGGACGACGAGCGTGTGCATCTTGCGCGAGACGTTGACCTGGTCCAGTCCGGCGTTGGTGCGAGAGTCGGAGGCCATCACCAGTCCCGCGCGCGTCTTGATGCCCAAGCAGTACGTCATGCCGTCGATTCCGTCGATGAAGGGTCGAGAGGTTGGATGCAGGCTTGACAGGATCGCCGGCCCGCCTATGGTACACAACTTGCATACCATTTCCCCTTGACGCACGCAAGCAGGCTTTGCAGGATGACGAAGCCGTGTCGTAACGCTTCTTGATCGCAAGGGTTGTGGACATCGACCCGAACGAAGCCTCGACATGGATGCGCGGTCCGCGTGCAGGCATCGCCTACGAAACAGGCACAACGAATGACGAATCCTCCCTCCGGCGGCCTCTCCAGCGGCGGGGACGGCTTGTTGGCTGGCTATTCCCTCGGCGCGGCGTTCGATGAAATGTTCGACCGCTCCCTCAACGCGCGCACTCACTACGAACCGCTGCTGCGCCGACTCCAAAATCTCACGCCGGAAGAGTTCCGCCGTCGCAAGACGATGACCGACCTGTCGATGCGGCAGGACGGCGTCGGCTTCACCGTCTACCGCCAGGAAGAGGGCATCGAGCGCGTTTGGCCGATGGACCCGGTGCCGCGCATCATCCCCGCCGACGAATGGGCGACCATCGAGAAGGGGCTGGTCCAGCGCCTCACCGCCCTCAATTTCTTCCTCCGCGACATCTACCACGACCAGTTCATCCTGCGCGACCGCGTCATCGAACCTCGCCTCATCTACGAGGGCGCCTTCTTCCGCCGCGAGTTCATGGGGGCGGAAGTCCCGCGCGACATCTACATCCACATCTGCGGCAGCGACCTGATCCGTGGCGCCGACGGCCAATACCTGGTTCTGGAGGACAACGGCCGCACCCCGTCGGGCGTCAGCTACATGCTGATGAATCGGCAGGTGCAGAAGCGCGTCTTCCCGCAGCTCTTCGAGCAGTACGACGTGCGCGGCACCGACGACTACCCCGCCTGCCTGCTCGACGTGCTCCGCTTCATCGCGCCGCAGGGCCGCTCCGACCCGACGGTCGTGCTGCTCAGCCCCGGCATGTACAACTCGGCGTACTTCGAGCACAGCTTCCTCGCCCAGCGCATGGGGGTGGAGCTGGTCGAGGGACGCGACCTTCTCGTCGATCAGAACCGCGTCTTCATGCGGACGACGCGCGGGCTGAAGCCAGTCGATGTGATCTATCGCCGCATCGACGACGACTTCCTCGATCCGCTGGTGTTCCGCAGCGACAGCACGCTGGGGGTGCCGGGCCTGGTGAACGCCTACCGTGCGGGGAACGTGGCGCTGGCGAACAGCATCGGCACCGGGATCGCGGACGACAAGGGGATCTACCCGTTCGTGCCGGACATGATCCGTTACTATCTCAAGCAGGACCCGATCCTGCCGAACGTGGAGACGTTCCGCCCGCTGGTCCCCAGCCACATGAGCCACGTGCTGGCGAATTTGGAGAACCTCGTGGTGAAGACGGTGAACGAATCGGGGGGCTACGGCATGCTGATCGGGCCGGCGTCGACGGCGAAGCAGCGTGCGGAGTTCGCCGACGCCGTGCGGGCCACGCCGCGCGACTTCATCGCCCAGCCGGTGGTGCAGCTTTCGACGCACCCGACGTTCGTCGATGGCCGGCTGGAAGGCCGGCACGTCGACCTGCGGCCTTTCATCCTGTGCGGCGAGAAGATCACGGTGGTGCCGGGCGCCTTGACACGGGTCGCCCTGCCGCGCGGCAGCCTGGTCGTGAACAGCTCGCAAGGGGGAGGCAGCAAGGACACCTGGGTTCTGGCGGGCGAGGAAACATAGAGTCTCGTCAATGTTTACGAAGGACAACAAGGTCATGCGGCGGTCGGGAGGGCGAGGCTCCTGCCGAGCCGCGAAGCACCGCAAGACCGGAAGCATGGGCAACGTGGCAGCCTCGAATCGTCGATCATTCACGGCTCGGCAGGAGCCTCGCCCTCCCGACCGCCGCATGACCCCAATCATCAACGAACCGTCGAGAGAGCGCTAGAGGAATCGAGCAACATGCTGAGCCGGGTCGCCGACGCGCTGTTCTGGATGAGCCGCTACATGGAGCGCGCGGAGAACGCCGCGCGCCTGCTGGCGGTCGGGCTGCACATGGAGCTGGACCTGCACGGCCTGATGGCGGGGCCGGAGGCGTGGCAGTGGAGCAGCCTGTTGTCGATCCTGGGGCTGAAAGCTCCCGAGGCCGCGGGCTGGGCCGGCTCGCTGTCCGCGTTCTACACGACCTGGCTGACCAACGATCCCGACAACCCGCAGAGCGTGATGGCCTGCGTCAACCGCGCCCGCAACAACGCCCGCAGCATCCGCGGCAGCCTGAACCCCGAAGTCTGGCGCGAGCTGAACAAGCTCTACTGGCACCTCAAGGAGCCCGAGTTCACCAACCAGATCAAGGACTCGCCGCACGAGTTCTGCGCCGTCGTCGAAGCCGGCTCGCATGCTTTTCAAGGAGTGTGCGACGCCACGCTCATGCACGACGAGGGCTGGCAGTTCATGCAGCTCGGCAAGCATCTCGAGCGCTCCGAGCGCACGCTCCGCATCCTCGACGTGAAGTATCACCTGATCCAGGAGATCGCCGACCCGGCGAACCAGTCGCTGAGCAACCTGCAATGGGCCGGCGTGCTCAAGAGCTGCCTGGCCTACGAGTCGTACCAGCGGCTGTACATCAGCCGCGTCGAGCCGGGCCGCGTCGTCGAATACCTGCTGCTGCATCCGAGTTTTCCTCGCTCGGTGCGCTACTGCCTGGAGGAGACGAGCCGGGCGTTGGAAGCCATCGAAGCCGTCGGCCCGCGCGACCGCGAGACGAAGGCCGACCGCCTGCTGGGCCGGCTCCTCAGCGACCTGCGCTTCGTCGATCTCAACCAGGTGCTGGCGGAGGACCTGCACGCCTACCTGGAGAACATCATGCTCCGCATCAGCCAGGTGAGCCAGACGATCCAGGAGCACTACGCGTTCCAGTGACGCGCGTTTAGCCGTTCGCCTACGGCGAGCGCGGACAGGGCGTCTTGCCGCGATCGTTTTCATCGACGTGTGTCGCGCCCACGTTCGCCGTAGGCGAACGGCTAAACGACACGTCACTGCGTTCACGATACACGAATCATCGAGACCTGATCCATGATCCTCGAAATACAGCACGAGACGCGGCTGGAGTACACCGAGCCGGTCAACGAGTGGGTGGCCGAGGTGCGCATGGAGCCGGCCAGCGACGAGGACCAGACGTGCCAGTCGTTCCACCTGGCGGTCAGCCAGCAGGCGGCCCCCGCGCGCTTCCAGGACGGGTTCGGCAACCGCGTGCACCACTTCAACCTGCTCGCCCCGCACCAGGCCGTCCGCACCCTCGCCGCCAGCATCGTGCAGACGCACCCGCGCCGCAGCGACCCGGAATCGACCAAGGCGACCTGGCCCCTCGACCCGGAGAAGCTGCCGATCAACACGCTCGACTTCGTCCGTTTCCACGGCCCGGTGCGGCAGACGCCGAAGCTGCAGGAGGTGCTGGAGAAGATGACCCCCTGGCCCGGCCAGAACCTCGGCCAGTTCGTCATGCGGGCCAGCAACTTCATCAAGTCGAACTTCACCTACGCGCGCGACGTGACGACCGCCGGCTCGCCGATCGACGACGTGCTCGACCAGGGGGGCGGCGTCTGCCAGGACTTCGCGCACCTGATGATCGCGATCCTGCGCAGCCACGGCGTCCCGGCCCGCTACGTCAGCGGCTACATCCACCGCCCCAACAAGGAGTCGCAGAGCCACGCCTGGTGCGAGACGTGGTTCCCCGACCTCGGCTGGATCGGCGTCGACCCGACCAACGACTGCGTCGTGAACGACCGCTTCATCAAGGTCGGCGTCGGCCGCGACTACTCCGACGTGCCGCCGAACAAAGGGATCTTCCGGGGCAAGGGCGAGGAGGCGATCTTCGTCCGGGTCGAGACGCGCGAGC
This sequence comes from Planctomycetia bacterium, assembly GCA_043720335.1. Classification (GTDB taxonomy): domain Bacteria; phylum Planctomycetota; class Planctomycetia; order Gemmatales; family Gemmataceae; genus JAYSSW01. The sequence goes on along the minus strand of JAYSSW010000017.1, from coordinate 308 downwards.
TGGAGCGCCTGCCGTCGCTGTCTTGGCGCGAGCAGCTGCCGCCGCTGAACGTGCCGATGCTGGCGCTGCGCCCCGTGTCGCAGCGCCGCGTCGCGCGCTCGGAAGAGGCGCAGGAGCAGCAACAGCAGTAAAAAGCGCGACGTTTAGCCGCGACGCGCAGCGGAGCGCGGGAACCCCGCGGCGATGCGAATGGCTGCCGTGCGTCGCGTCCTACTGACAGCTGCGCAAAGAAGTAAACTTTCACCCGTGTAGCGGCAACCCGGCGGCGGCGAAGAACGATTGAATCAGGTGGGGCTTTTGCCGCAAGC
>JAYSSW010000016.1:0-2467 GCA_043720335.1 Planctomycetia bacterium | reverse complement strand
TTCGCTTGGCGCTCAGGCTCGGACGATCACCGCTCGCGATCACCTCTCCGGAGAGAACTTGCGAAAAAGCCGGGAACGCGATAAGTTGATGAAAGATTGAAATACGACCTCGGAAGGTGGACGGGCCATGACGAAGAAGACGCCGAAGACCGAAGTGGTGGCGTTCAAGGTGGAGGCGGAACTCGCGGAGTTCCTCAACCAGCTGCCGAACAAGAGCGCGTTCATCCGCAAGGCGATCGCGGCCCAGATGAGCAAGGCGTGCCCGCTGTGCAGCGGATCGGGGCAGGTGAGCCGTTGGATGCACGACCACTACGCGCCGCTGCTGGCGCAGTGGATGAGCCACGACTGCGACAGCTGCGGCGACCAGCTTTCGCTGCCGCGCGACGCCGGCGACCTCGCCCCCGACGCGCAGGCGCGGCTGGAGCAGTACTTCCACGGCGGCCCGCTCTACTGCGACCCGTGCTACTCGAAGGCCCCCGCCTGCGACGACTGCGGCTGGCACGTCGATGCCGACCAGGCCAAGGAGCACAAGCACGGCCCCGCCCACGAACATGCGTGAACGCGCAGCGTCATAATAGCCCCCGGCTTGCCGGGGGTGTGGCGCGATCAATGTCGGTTTGACGCGAACCGGCATGTGACCGGCGAAATGGTCCTCGATCACGATGCGATCCCTGACGTGCGTTGCGCGTCACCCCCAACAAGCCGGGGGCACTATGGCCGAACTTGGCGGTCCCCATGTCCAACCCCTCTCCCGTGGACGTGCTGCGGGCGAAGTGCGCGGAGCCGTTGCCTCACCCCAACGCCGAATCATTACGGGTCGCGTGCCAGGCGGTGGCCGACTTCGTCGTCGCGGATTTCACCACGCTGGCGCAGCGGGGAACCGGGCACATCGCCACACGTGGCGAGATGGAACGGCTGCTGCGCGAGCTGCCGCCGGAGCAGGGCGCCGACTTCGCGAAGGTGCTCGACGAGTACGTCGCGAAGATCGCCCCAAACGCGACGCGCTGCAGCCATCCGCGCTTCCTCGCCTTCGTGCCGGGGGCGCCGTCGTTCTACTCGGTGCTGGGCGACTGGCTGTGCGCGGGGACCAACGTCTTCGCCGGCGTGTGGAAGGAAGCCGCCGCCGCCGCCCAGGTCGAGATTCTGGTTCTCGACTGGTTCAAGACATTCCTCGGCTACCCCTACGAGGCGATGGGGCTGCTCACCAGCGGCGGCTCCGAAGCGAACCTCACCGCGCTCGTCGTCGCCCGTGAACGGCTGCCTTTCGACGATCGGCTTTTCGCGGTGCTGTACACGTCGGAACACCGCCACTGGTCGCTCGACCGCGCGGTGAAGATCATCGGCATGCATCCCGATCAGATCCGCGCGCTCCCCGCCGACGAAGACGGCAGGCTGCGTGTCGATCTGCTGATCGAAGCGATCGCCGACGACCGCCGCAACGGCCGAGTTCCCTGGGCCGTCGTCGCGAACGCCGGGGCGACCAACACGGGGAGCGTCGATCCGCTGGCGGAGCTGGCCGACATCTGTGCCACGGAGAAACTGTGGCTGCACGCTGACGCCGCCTACGGTTGGCCGATGGTGCTGACGGAGGACGGGCAGCGGGTGATGGCGGGGCTGGACCGCGCCGACTCGATCACGCTCGACCCGCACAAGTGGTTCGGCCAAACCTTCGACGCCGGCTGCTTGATGGTGCGGCGTGGCGACGCCCTCCCCGAAACCTTCGCGATGCGCCCCGAATACATGCAGGACGTGACGCCGGAGAACGCCGAGGTCAACTTCGCCGACCACGGCATCGCCCTGACGCGCCGCTTCCGGGCGCTCAAGATCTGGCTGTCGCTGAAGTGCCTGGGGGTCGGCTGGTTCCGTCAGCTCGTGCAGCAGAACTGCGATTTGGCCGAGCTGTCGCAGCGGTTGTTGGAGGCTTCGGGTTCCTTCGAGATCCTGTCTCGGCACCAGCTCAGCATCGTTTGCTTCCGCTATGTGCCAAGAACCGGGCCGTGGAGCGACGCCGACCTCGACGCGCTGAACCTGCGCATCGGCGACGACCTGCGCCGCACCGGGCAGGCGTTCCTGTCGACGACGAAGATCCACGGCCACGTCGCCCAGCGGATGTGCTTCGTCAACTGGCGCACGACCGCCAGCGACGTGGAGAAGATCGTCGCCTGGCTCATCGAGATCGGCGACCGGTTGAGCGGTTGAGCGGTTGAGCGGTGGAAATCGCGATCCGTGACGATTTCAAGCCCGCCGTCGAAGACGGCGCGGGTGCAGCGTCGAAAGAAAACGCGAGCCGGAGCGCCGAGCGAAGGATCAAATGATCCTACACTCGGCGCTCCGGCTCGGACGGATCATCCGCCGACGGTTCACGAAGCACTACTGATCGCTGCGCAAAGAACTAAACTTCTTGCGCTGTAAGACAGATGCATGGGAGCCGCGACACCGTCCCCGCATGACTGGAGAGAATGGCGAC
>JAYSSW010000015.1:0-5280 GCA_043720335.1 Planctomycetia bacterium | reverse complement strand
GTCGTTTGGCCGCTCACACGTTTTGCGAGAGGTAACCGTATGAAATTGTATCCTGCCGACTGGCCAATCATACTCTCCGGCGCCGCGGGGGGGATGGTGGGCGGTATTATCGGCCTGTTCGTGGTAAAACCCCTGATCGAGCTCCCGCCTTGGCTGGGGCCGTTCGCGTTCGTCGCCCTGATCGGCGTCGGGGTCATCCTCGGGAACATCGTCGGCGGGCGGCTGTTCCGGCCGTCGTCCGGCGGACCGCCGGACCATCCGCCCCGCGCCTGATCTGGCGCGGCAGCCGACGGGGCGCAGCAGCAAGATGCCGAACCAGGCGCTACAGCAGGCGGCGGGGCATGATTCGTTTCCGGGACACCAGCTCACTTGCGCCCCGACCGCCGCGGCTGGGCTGGGTCGTTCGGCGAGCAGAAGCCGCTGCTCCTCGCTGGAAGTGCGAACATCACGCACGCAGCGACCTGCTTGTCAATCGAGCTGCGTCCCTTTTTCGGCCCGAGGCAGCGGATCGCCGACCTGTTGACGCGGTTTGTTCCTTGCTCGGCCGCCTGAACGTTGGTAGCATCAAGAGGACGGCGTGCCAAGGGAAGGAGCAGGGCAATGGAGCTGATCGTCATCTGGGATCTGGACGACGATCCGGATGGCAACGTCGCTCACGTGGCGGAACACGGCGTCACCAAGGAGGAGGTGGACGAGGTTCTCCACAACGAAGACAACGAGACGGACGCCAGCGCGTCGAGCGGGCGGCCGATCACTTTTGGATGGACCAGCACGGGCAGGCATCTGGCGGTCGTCTGGGAAGAGGCGGGCGATGACCCCCGGATGGTCTATCCCATCACGGCGTATGAAACGCCTCCGCGGGCGGGGTGAACCGATGGCGAAGAGTGTCCGACAACAGGCCGAGCGGTCGCCGGAGGAGGTGGCCCGCCTGCGCGCGCTGCGCGAACGCTACCAGCGCGAGAAACCGTCCATCGCGGACCTGGAAGCGAAGGGGGCGGAGTTCGCCACGCTGGGCGAGATCGTCCTGCTGCGCTGCCTCGCCAACGAGCTGAGACAGGAGCGCGAACGCCAGGCACTCACCCGTGAACAACTGGCCGGGCGACTGAACATGAGTCCCGAGGCGCTCGCCGGGCTTGAGGCCGGCGCCGTCGGCAAGTTGACGTTCGGGGCGCTCTCCCGGGTCGCCCACGCCCTCGGCAAGCAAATCGCCTGTTCCCTGGTCGAGAAGGTCGCCTGACCCGTGCAGCTGCGGAGTCGAACCAAGCAAGCCGAACAAGGTGCTGTAGCAGACCGGCCGCGCGGACACGGCTCGTCGTGACATCGCGTCACAGCCCGCGTGAGCCGTTCTTCGCCTCGGCTTGTCGCTGCGTCGGCGCGAAGGCACCATTCCGCGACGGTCCGCATCCGCTTGCCGAACCTCGAATCCACGCGGTCCGCAAGTGCTGGCAAACGGACGGGCGGTCGAGTGGTGCAGCCAGCACGCAACCACCTGACGCCGAATCGTTTCCAGGTTGTTGCGAGATCGTCGTCGGGGCGTTGTCTTTTGGGGACGGCTGGCCTCGCCTCCGGTGCTTCTGCCAAGGCGGGACACCGAAGAAATGCGAGCTGAACCAAACTCGGCGGCATGTCGGCTTTCCCCGATTCGTCGCTCACCCGGCCCCGCCGCTGCTGAGTTGTGTCGTTCGGCCGAGTCGTGTGACCGCGCTGCGAGCGCCGTGTACAATCACAGCATGTCCGACTCGGAGCGCACGATAGTCCTGACCATGCCACCCCATCTGGAGACCGCCTTGGCCGAGCAAGCCGGCCGGCGCGGCGTCGCGCCGGCGGCGTTGGTCCTGGACATCCTCCGCCGGCACCTGCTTCCGCTCGACCCTCCTGCCCCCGCCGATGACTGGGAACGGGGGCTGCTGGCGGCGGCACGGGATTGCGGCGTCTCCCTTCCCGACTCGGCCCTGAGCTGTGACGGACTGTACGACTGATGGCGATGCTCATCGACCCTTCCGTCCTGGCACGTTTGGCGAACGTGGCGGACGCACGGCACGCGACGGCGGCTCGCGCCGTGCTGGAGTTGCACCGCCAAGGCGAGATACTCCACCTCACGCCCCAAGTTTTGGTCGAGTTCCGCAACGTCGCTACGCGGCCACCGGCCGTCAACGGGCTCGGTCTACTGGCTGCGGAGGCGGACGCGCTTGCGGCGACATTCGAGTCGCGGTTCCCCCTCCTGCCGGAGACGCCGGACATCTACCCGGCGTGGAAGGCGTTGGTAGCCGCGCTCGGGGTGGTCGGCAAGCAGGTTCACGATGCCCGGCTGGTGGCGGTGCGCCACACCCACGGGGTTACGCATGTGCTGACGTTCAACGTCGCTCACTTCGCCCGGCTCGCGGCTGCCCCGCCGGGAGTCCTGGTGATCGACCCGGCCGACGTGTAGGGCTGCCGACGCCGAACCATGCGCAGCAGCCGACGGCGCGACATGAATCGATTCCGGGTCTTCAGGCAAGAGAAGCGTGCCGCTCCGCTCACCGGAATCGGATCGACGCTTTCAACTGGTCCAGCCGGGACGTGTAGTTGCCGAAGGGCCGGTAGTCGAGGTGGCACTCGTCCAGGCCGATCAGCGACGCGGCCCAGGGGTGGGTCTGCTCCGGTTGGATCAGCCAGGGGGAATACTTCTGGATGACGACGCTCGCCGCCGCCCCGTAGCCGAACACGCCGATGTAGCGGCGCGGGCCGACCATCTCCTCCACCGCGCGGGCGCAGTCGCACACGTCGAGCGGCGAGAAGAGGCAGGCGCCCTTGTACTTGAAGCCCGACTCCACGGCAGCGATGCGGGCGCGGAACATCCTGGTCAGTTCGGGCTGGACGAGGTAAGGCCCCCAGACGCAGACGTGGCTGCGGGCCGCCATGCAGTCGCGCAAGGTCTTGTCGAGGGGGACGTTCCGGCCCGTTTCGGGAAGGATCGCCAGGCTGCGGAAGTAGCCCGTCGCCGGGAGCCAGCTGAGCGACGGAAGCTCGACGACGCGCGGCTTGCCGCCGGGCGCCGTCTCGACCGTCACAATGGCCGCGAAGGTGTGCGTCTTGGACGGCTTGTAGGGGATGCCATCAGCCGAAAAGATGACGAGGTAGTCGTCCGCCGCCACGGGAAGAGCCGAAGCCAACACGAGGAGAATCGAAGTGATGCGCACGCGGCTGTCCTCACGGTGGATTTCGCTCCATCAACCTATTGGGTCGGCGAACGGCGCGGCGATGTTCACCTGCGCACTCGGCCAGCGGACAGGTTCGTGTACAATTGGCCTCGAAACGCAACCGGCATGCACAACCGGCATGCAGTAGCTTGGAACGAGAAGGAGGCGAGCAGTGTCGGACTTGTGGGAAGACTGTGCCATTGACCGCGAACGAGTGGAGGGTTGAGCCATGCCGCTGCACGATTGGACGGACGAACGGGGCTGGGACAGCGTCCATCCGTTCTGGCTGGCGTATCTTGTCGAATGGGTGCAGCCCCGCTTGCCGGAGGGATACAAGGCGTTTCTGGGCGGCGTGCCTGCCTTGACAGTGTCCGCAGGCAACGGCAGGCCCGATGACAGCGTTCGCCAGTGGGAGCCTCGGGCAACTGCGGAGGCGGTGGCGACCGACACCGTCGTCCTGGAGCCGGACCTGGAAGCAAGCGTCGCCTTTCGCCTCGATCCCCAGCTGGCCGTCCATATCGATTTTCACGGCCAGCTCATCGCCGCCATCGAAGTGGTGTCGCCTCGCAACAAGGATCGTGCTGCGGCGAAGGAGACGTACTCCAACCGCTACCTCGGCTACCTTCGCCTGGGGGTGCATCTGTTGCTCATCGACGTGTTGCCTCGCCCGAAGGACTACTCGTTCTCGGACGCCATCACGGGCAGCCTGGGAATGGACGTGCCGCCGCAACCGCCGCCGTTCGCCGCCGCCTACCGCGTCGGCGAGGTCGTTCCGGTGGGGGACGACCTGGGCAACCTCGTCGGCTTGTGGCGGCGTCCGCTGCGGGTCGGCCAGCCGCTGCCGTCGCTGCCGCTCCCGCTGAGCGTGCATCAAGCCGTCCAGGTCGATCTGGAGGAGACGTACTCCCGCGCGGCGAAGCGGGCGTACCTCGACTGAACGAAGAAAGATCAGCGCCCCAAACTGGCCGCCTTCGTTGGCGTCGTCAGGCTGGCGCGGACGACGCGGTCGAGCTCGGACGCCATGCCGGCGTCGATCTCGCCGACGTGGTGCCAGACCACGTAGCCCTGCGCGTCGAACAGGATCAGCGTCGGGATGCGGTCGATGCGGAAGTCGCGGCCCACGTCGAACGATCCCTCGATGCCGATCAGCTGGCGGTACGTCACGCCCACCTTGCTGGTGATGCTCTGCACCCGGCCAACCGACTTGTTCGATTCGAGGACGACGCCGACCACCTCCAGCTCAGGGCCGAACTTGTTCTGCAGTTTCTGCAGGTTCGGCATCGACTTCAAGCACGGCTGGCAGCTCGTGCCCCAGAAATCGAGCAGCGTCAGCTTGCTGCGGCTCTTCATGAACTCCCAGGTGTTGCCCTGCACGTCGTGCAGCGTCAAACTGCGAAGCTGGTTGCCCACCAGCACGCACGACGGCACCCGCGTCGGCGGCAGATCGACCTTCGCCCCCTCCGGCGTGAGCGGCGGCAGCATCGGCGACTGCGACGGATCGTACGCCGGCGGCAGCGTCGGCTTGCTCTTGTTCGGGATCGTCAGCAGCGGCAGCTTCGGCCCGCTGTCCTGGCTCGCGATCCCCGGCTGGAACTGCGGCTGCTGGCTCGCCCCGGTCGAACCCGGCGACGGCGACGGCACGTTCAGCGGCGATCCCAGCTCGGGCAGGTTGCTGTCATTCGGCGTCGGCGTGATCTTCGTTCCCGGGTTGCCCGCTGGGTTCACCTTCGGCGTTTCCCTCGCATCACTCTGGTAGCCAGGCGAGCCGGGAATCGCGGGCGTGTTGATGGTGACGAGGTCCTCTTTCACCAAAATCACGACACGGGCGTTCGGCGCTTTGGTCTGCGTGATGCCGGCGAGCATCTTCTCGCCCTGCTTCGAGCGGGCGATGAGCTGGTACTGCACGCCGCGTTTGAGGCCCTGGATGATGAAGTTGCCCCGGGCGTCGGTGGACACGTCGATGGGGGCGCCGGTCTCGCGGTTCTCTTCGAGGCAGACCCAGCGGATGAAAGTGTTGCCCATGGGGCGGTCGTAGGAATCGACGACGCTGCCGGCGAGGAGGGTGACGTCGCCGCCGGCGCTGGCCTGGGGCGCAGCACCG
>JAYSSW010000014.1:0-5280 GCA_043720335.1 Planctomycetia bacterium | reverse complement strand
GTCGCTGCTGCACGACGTGGGCAAGCCGCGCACCGTCGCCCGGCTCGTTGACAAGTTCACCTTCTATCATCATGAGCATGTCGGCGCACGCATGGCCGACGAGATGTGCCATCGCCTGAAGCTGTCCAACGCCGAGCGCGAGCGGATCGTTTGGCTGGTCGAGAAGCACCAGTACCTCGCCGACGCCAAGCAGATGCGGACGAGCAAGATCAAGACGACGCTGAACCATCCGGGCATCCGTGAACTGTTGGCGCTGCACCGGGCCGACGCGCTGGCGACGGGCAAGAGCGCTGAGCAGGTCGACTACTGCGAGTTCCTGCTGCGCGAGTGGACCCCGGCCGAGCTGAACCCGCCGCCGCTGCTGACGGGACACGACCTGACGCGGCACGGGCTGGAGCCGGGGCCGCGGTTCAAGAAGCTGCTCGACGCCGTGCGCGAGGCCCAGCTCGACGGCGCGGTGAAGACGTCGCCCCAGGCGTTCGACCTGGTCGACCAGTTGCGGCAACAGTGGGACACGGACGGCGCGGGCTGACATCCGACGAAGGAGCGCATGTGGCGAACAAGCCTTGCTTGCTGGTCGTGGACGACGAGCCGGACCTCGTTCAGAGCGTCAAGGACCTGCTGCGCTTCGAGTACCGCGTGCTGACAGCGACACGCGCAGCCGAGGGGCTGCGCATCGCCGAGGCGGAGGACGTCGACCTCGTCATGTCGGACCAGCGCATGCCGGAGATGACCGGCGTCGAGTTCCTCAAACGGCTCAAGGACATCCGCCCCGACGCGGTGCGGCTGCTGTTCACCGCCTACGCCGACCTCGGCGCCGTCATCGACGCCATCAACCAGGGGAATGTCTACCGCTACCTCGCCAAGCCGTGGGAGACCGAGGAGCTGCGCACCGTGCTGCGGCAGGCGATGGACCACCACGACCTGCAGGCGGAGAAGCGGCGGCTGGTTCTGGAGGTGCAGCGCCAGAACCAGCTGCTGGAGGCCGCCAACGCCGAGCTGCGCCGCGGCGACGCCATGAAGCGGGCGTTCATCAAGGTCGCCAGCCACGAGCTGCGCACGCCGCTCACCATCCTCGTCAGCATGTCGGAGCTGGCGGCCACGACCGCCGCCGAGGGGCCGGTCGATCCGCGCTGGCTGGCGCAGATCCAGCGCGCCTCGCACCGCCTCAACGACCGCGTCAACCAGATGGTGCAGATGCTCCAGTCCGAGCAGTTCGAGCGCAAACTGGAGCTGCGCGAAACCGACCTGACGCAGCTGCTCGGCGAGGCGGCGGCGGAGGTGGCCCAGTTCGTGCAGTTGCGCAAGCAGTCGTTCGACCTGGAGATCGCCCCGAACCTGGGAACGCTGCGCATCGACGCCGACAAGATGCGCGACGGCCTCGTCCAACTCCTGATGAACGCGGTGAAGTTCACGCCCGACGGCGGCATCATCCGCCTGGAGGGGCAGCGACTTCCCGATGGCGGCGTGCAGGTCGCCGTCACCGACACGGGCAAGGGGATCGAGGCGGACAGCCTGGCCAGCGTGTTCGAGCCGTTCTTCACGCGGCTCGACGTGTCGAGGCACTCGTCGGGCACCTACGAGTACGACCGCCGGGGGCTGGGTTTGGGGCTGAGCATGGTGAAGGCGTTCGTCGAGATGCACGCCGGCCGCATCCGCGTCGCGAGCCAGCCGGGCCAGGGAACGACGTTCACCATCGTCCTGCCCGACCGCCCCGTCGAAGCCGACACGATCACGTACTCGGTGTGAGCCATGCCCACGACGCGCCAGCGCTTGAGGCGGTCGCGCTCGTCCTCGAACGCCTCCCTCACGGCGTCGATGCGGGCCTCGTTGCTTGGGGGAATCGATGTCCTCTGGCGATGATTCCCATGCGCGGGCTGAAATAAGACACGAGAGCCACGACTGGCATGGAGTGGCTAACCCGAATCCCACGCCCGGAATCCGAATCGTCGCGGGAGCCGGCTACCTTCCGCACCGCGCCTGGCGCAAGCCGATGGTGACGGGCGCCCCCGGCGAGATGCCGCCGCTGGTCGAGAAGGTGACGAACACCCTCGACCACATGGCCGACAAGATCATGCACCCCGGCCAGCCACGCCGAGGTGACGCTGCCGCCGGCGGAGAAGCCGAGCGAGCCGACGCCGTGAGGGGGGATGCACTATTGGGCGTTTGATCGAGCCGAAGTCATGACAGGGGGAGCTGACGAAGGATCTTGTCCGCTTCGTCGACTGCACTTCCTGCGGCCAACTTCCAATCGGGATTTGCTTCATGGTTGTAGTCGGCAGTGTTGCGCAATTCCCGAAGTGTTTGCAATCGATTGCCAACGACCGAAAATTTCGGTTTGGTTTTTATGAACGCACGCAACTTTCCATGGTCATCGGCTTCCCCTCCTGGATGGAAGCCCAGCTTCTCCACCGCGTATTTCTTCGCGTGACAGAAAGCGCCGAAATACGCCCGGCTCACTGCCGAGCGCATGGCGGCTTCGTCGTCCGGCAACTCCTGCGCGAGCCGGCGCGCGAAATCCACGAAGGCGTGCCACTCAAACGCCATGACTTCCTCGCGGCGAGCAATAATCGGTTGTCACCACCAGCATGCCGGTCGATTGGTCCAGTTCGTGGTCGAATGGCGCCCGAACGGCGTCGATCTGGTCGAGCAGGTCCGGTGGATACGGGGCCTGCCTGACCAGCAGCGTCAAATGCGGGTCGTCGATCTCTGGGTCGCGGTAGTAGGTGAGGACCAATTCGACCTCACCGCCGAAGTGTGATCGCATAGCCTCGCAAATTCGTACGACTAGTTTACCAAAAACGAAGTGATTTTTGATATAATTGAAGATTTCGTCCTGGCCATCTAGTCGGACATGGCAATTAGCTAGCATGTGCGATAGGTTGCTCAGAAGCAACGCCCAATGCTCCGTCGAAAGCCCAGCTTTAAGGGAAATTGATTGGTTTGCCGGCGAGACAAAGGAAAATCGAGGAGTAGGCTGTTCTTGCAAATACAAACGCAGCAACCCAGACGTCTTTCTTGGATTGATTTCGTCCTCTTTTTTTCGTTCCTTGTTCGCGGCTTGAGAAAGCAGCATTGCTAGAAACGTATCGCTTCCAATGGTATTTTCTGCAGCATCACCTTCGCCTAAGTTCGCGGAATCGAAAAGTGAGCGATCCACCCTGCGACTGAGTAGGCGAACTGTCGCGGCTTGATAGTATTCGTATACTACACATGAAGTGATAGAAGTCAGAGCGCTAACAGGATTGGAAATCGCCTGCCACATCGAATTCAACCGACCGTGTTGCTGGGCGGATTTTGGCTTGGCCGCAACTTGAAACAAATTGCCTTGCGCAGTCATGGGTTTTCATCCCGTGAACAAGTTTCTAGTTTTGTCGGTGATATACGCCTCGAATACTCTCCGTTCACGTTGCCTCAACTCCTCAACAACAGCAGCGGCATTTTGAGGATCAAGCAATTCGTCACATTCCTTGCTAACCTCCAAATCCAATACCAATGCAGTCGAATCATCGTCCGCTCCGGTAGTGTTGGCAATGGTTGCCTGCAAGCTTGCGTAGCCATCGCTGAAATTTGACTGAATTCTTGTGAAGAACCCTGTCACGCGGGCATCCTGTAGCGGAGGTATCAGTGCGCCAGAAGTCAAATAGTCGCCGAGGCTGAAGTCCGTAGAAGGAATATCAATTTTGTTGATGTATCGCAATCCGATCCGTTTGATGCCAATCGGTGTTGACGCGGAATGAAATGCGACGATTGCAGCTTGGATACGAGCGCCGAACTCCTCCCACCCAGGGTAGGGGCGCAGCGCGTGGATGCTAACCAAAGTCTGTCCGTAGCCAAGTAACCGCGTTCGGTTGCCCCCAGGAAACAGGATGCGGGCGGTTTCGCGTTCCATTCCAAACTTCAAACTAGCTGATTTCTCCTCGAAATGCATTTCACGAGGCATCGTTTGCAGCATTTCCGCCTTTTCTGGATAGTCACGCTTGATTAATTCGTAAAATCGCGCAGGAGCTCCGAAAATGTCCGGATGCTCGTTCGCAATCCAGCGAATCTCACAAATCGCTTCTTCGATTGGCGGATTTGGATATAGACGGCCGCTCATTTTTTTCTCGATTTTATGCTTTTGCTGACATCGCCATTTTACAGGGAACCCTTTTTTTCTGCCAGCTATTTCGGAGAAAATGCCGAGCGGCAATAAGTATATTAGTAGATGTATTTTTGTGTATATCAATTTTCTTGACTTATTTGGGGTCAAGTCAGCTAGTGAGGGTTGGCTTTCGGCCCCTGCGTCGCTATCAAAACCCCATCGAGAACCCGGTGGACCAAGGAGTCGTCATGCGCCACGTCCTGTCGGCCTATGTGCAGAATCAGCCCGGCGTGCTGGCCCACGTCGCGGGCATGCTCGCCTCGCGCGGGTTCAACATCGAGAGCCTCGCCGTCGGCGAGACCGAGAAGGCCGAGTTCTCGCGCATGACCTTCGTCGTGCACGGCGACGACAACGTCGTCGAGCAGGTCCGCAAGCAGCTCGACAAGATCGTCGCCGTCGTCCGCGTCGACGACATCTCCAGCGAGGACCACGTCGAGCGCGACCTGATGCTCATCAAGATCCTCGCCATCCCCGAGAAGCGGGCCGAGGTGGTCCTGCTCGCCGAGATGTTCCGCGCCCGCGTCGTCGACATCAGCAACGACAACCTCATCATCGAGCTGTCCGGCCAGGAGCGCAAGATCGACGCCTTCATCGAGCTGATGCGCCCCTACGGCGTGCTCGAGCTGGCCCGCACCGGCCGCATCGCCCTGGTCCGCGGACGCCCCCGCCACGGAGAAACCGCATGACCGCCGCCAACCCGATCTACTCGACCCGCCCCGTCCCCGCCGACGTGCAGGCCGTCCTCGACCGCCTGTCGCCCGGCCAGCGCATCCGAGTCACGCAGACCGTGCGCATCGGCAGCACCAAGACCTGGCAGCTCGTCGTCGAAGGCGTCTTCCGCCACGTCGATTCGCTCGCGACCGGCCTGGCCACCGACCGCCGACCCGGCGACGACATCATCGTCCCCATCGTCCACTTCACGAAGGACAACCAGGAGATGACGACCATCGCCGTCGACGCCCGCACGAAGATCGAAATCGTCGCGTAGAAGCTGTTTCAATCCTTCGCGAATCACCACTGCTTTGCAACGGCGAGCGGCGCGGCGTAAGCCCGCCGTGAAAATCACCAGCGATGCGGGGCGATTGCAACAACAAGCATCCCATTTGCACGAAGGATCATTTCCACGGCGGGCTTAC
>JAYSSW010000013.1:0-5285 GCA_043720335.1 Planctomycetia bacterium | reverse complement strand
GCGACCTGGAAGTCGCCAGGCTCCAGCTTCGCCAAGTGGACGTCGGGCTGGAACTGCACCTTGGCCGTCTCCGAACGGACCAGGCCCTGCGCGGGCCGAAGCGCGGGGCAGCGCCACGGCTCGCCGGGCGCGTGCGTGGCCAGGCAGCGCACGCGCAGCGTGGTGGCCGCGCCCTGCGCCGGATCACGGAAACGCACGGTCAATTTGCCCATGTCCTGGGAAGCCTGCTTGGTTTTCGGGTCGCGCGGCGGCGGCGTTTCCCAGCGCCAGTCAACGACCTCCGCAGGCTTGGCGGTCACTTCATAGGGCTGCAGCTCGGCGTCCCCTTCCAGCACCATCTCGCGCAGCCCGCCACCCGGCGCTTCGAGGCTGAAATCGTAGTCCGCCTGGCTCCGCTCGGAGGCGAGCAGATGCTTGCCCTGAATCTGCGCGAAGACCACAGGCCGGCCCTGCGCCGTGTCCTGGAGCCGATGGATCGTCAGCTCGACCGACAACCGGCCGGCGAGCTGGACCTGCCAGTTCCGCTTGAGTGGCGCCCCCGACTCGTGCGGCCCTGAAAGCAGCGACCTTGTCGAAGACGTGCTGAGCCAGACACCCACGGGCAGAGTCAACTCCAGCGTCGTGAGCGCAGCTTCGGGAAAACGCAGGTCGAAACGCAAGCCGGCGGGGGTGGGCTTGCCGCGCGCGCTCCAGTCGAAGAAGCAGACCGAGCTTCCCGGCTTCTCCAGGAGCAGGCCGAGCGGCTTGCCGTCGTTCTCGCCGAGGACCGCTTCCCTGCCGTCGTCCCATTTCACGTGGTTGACGGCCAGGCTCAGGCTGCCGAGCGCGAGCAAGGCGGGTCCGGGACCGGGGTTCGCGACGGTCCATTGGCCGCGCCCGTTGACCAGCGCCTCGTCCCCCAGCTCGGCCGCGTAGGACGACTTGACAAGCCGGGGCGGGCGGTGGCGGGCGGCGTCGGCCTGCTTCGCCTGCTCCAGCTTCGCTTCCCAGTCCGCGAGCGGCATCTTCAGCCAGCGCCCGGTTTTGGCTTTTTCCAGCTCCAGGGGGATGCGCTCGTCGGGGACCAGGATGCGCTGCAACGGGAACGGATCGGCGGTCGGCGCCTGCGCCAGCAGGCTGCCAACCGCGAGAGATACTGCGACTGCAATGCCCAGTTGCGTGCGCCAGCGACGCGGAGAACGAAAGGCCGAATCATCGGGGCGTGGCATGGAGTCACCTGTTCACAGCCAGTCAGGCCGGGTTCGCGCTGCGGGAACTTTTCGAGCCAGCGAGGGCGGGCTTGTCGGTCGCCGGCGCCTCGCGCGGCGAAGAGTTTGCGCTGGTGACCGACGAGGCGGGCTGCGTGCGCGAGAAGCCTGGCAGCATCACCATCCGCCGGCGGTAGCGCTCCTGCATCAGCCAATGGGCGCCCAGAAGCACGACCAGCACGAGCAGCCCGGGAACGCCGCCGAACAGCAGCAGCGGCAGCAGCGCGGGCCACTGCGCGCCGACGACGAGGACCAGCGCCGCGAGCACCGCGGGCGCCAACCACAGCGACCAGCGAGGCAGATCGACGAGCAGCAGCAGCAGCGCCGCGAGAAGAAGCGCGCCCGAGCAGGCCAGCAGCCACGCGGTGCGCGGGACGAAGAGCAGACGCTGCGGTCCTGTGCCGGGGCTGGAGAACGCCGTCTGCCCGACGAAGCCCGCGTCGCCGCCTTCCCGTCCGGTCAGCCAGGCTTCGAGGTCGGCGGCCGTGACGGACGATTCGGGCGTGGGCAGCCAGCCGAGCAGCCGCCAGTGGTAGTCGAGCGCGACGCCCGACCCGAGCGGGATCGCCAGGGCGCCCGAAGGCGCCGCCACCTGCCAGCGCGTGCGGCCCAGCACCACTCCCTGCTCGAAACGCGGCGGGATCAGCACGCCTTGCAGCGTGGGCCTGCCTCCGGTGAACGAGGCGGGCAACTGGTACTCCACGTCGAGCACGACCGGCTGCGGATAGAGTTCGCCCTGAACCGGAACGCGGATCGCGCGGGCGTTGCCCGGCGATTCCTGCCAGGCCATCTTGTGCTTGTCGAGCGTCACCGTCGGCTGGCACTCGGCGATGCTGGTCGGGAACTCCACCTCCAGCATGTGCGCGTTGATTCGGCGGACCAGCAAGCGCGCCCGGCAGCGCTGCACGCCTTCGTCGTCGACCGTGAACTGCATCAGCGCCCGGTCCGCCACGAACGCCGCCTGCGCTGACACCGGCATCCCCTGGCACAGCAGCGTCAACGGCAGCTCGGCGCCCGCGCCCTGCAGCACCAGGCTTGGCAGCCGGTCCTTGCCAGGCACGACCTCCACGCCGCGCTCGCTCCACAGCCGATCCGCAGCGCCCCCTTCCGTTGTGACCTGCACGCCGGAGCCGCTCCAGCAGCGAACCTTCGCCTCCTGGTGCGTGCAGCCCAGCGGCCAGGCCAGCGACAGCCTCAGCTTCACCTTGCCCACGCCGTCCTGCACCGTTTCGAGCGGCAGATCGTAGTCGAGGACGATCTGCTTGCGATCACCCGCGTCGCTCGGCACGACCCACGCCGACTCGCGCTCGCTCTGGTGCTCGACCAGCTTCTCCCCGGCGCCGGCCTTGAGCTGCCGAATCGCGGACGGGACGTGCAGCTTGACCTGTCCGCGCGACGCGGCGCCAGGGTTCTCCGCTGCCGGGAGTGCTTTGAACGTGAGAACCTGCCGAACCTGCGCGGTCCGCTCGTGCAGCACCACATCGACCAGCGATTCGACGGGGAACTCGCGCTTCGCCTGCCGCCACGCCAGCGAGATGGACGCGGGCGAAGCCTCGTACGGGAGCTGGTAGCGGCGCTTGTCGGGGACCGGCTCCTCGCTCCCCGGCGGACCCAGCAGCAGCTCCAGCGACTCCTCGGCCTGCACGACCACCTTCGCGCCGCGGTCCAGCGTCCCCAGGGGGCGAGGCAGGTCGAGCGGCACGCGCTGGCTGACGTGCGGCAGCCAGGTCTTCCCTTTCAACACCACCACGAACGACTTGCCCGACGCACGAGGCCAGGCGACGCGCATCTTGCTGCGCCCCTCGATAAGCTCATGGTCCAGGACCGCGCCCCCCTCCTCCGTCGCCTGGAACTCCGACAGCCAACCCGCCGGCAGCGGACGCGACGACACGAGCGATAGCGCCCCCCAGGGCAGCGCCGTCCAGCCTTCGTGGCCCGACATTAGCCAGTCGGGGCCGTTCCAGTGCGGGCGAGGCCAGCTGAAGTCGAGGAATTCGCCCCCCGCGTCGAGCGACTTGCCCACGACTCGCGCGGACCAGTCGATTTCCCATCCTTCGCCAGCCGGCTTGATCCTGAACGAATGTTCGACGCGCGTCTCGACCTGGCTCCGCTCGCTCTTCAACTCAAGCTCCAGCGCACCCCTCGGCCCCTTGCCCGACTTCGTCGGCGAGGGAAGGTTGCCGTACTGGAAGACCGTCTCCAGGTCGCCCGGAGCGTTCTTCGGCAGGTCGCGCTGGAACGTCTCGGCGGCGCGGTGGTAGATCGGCCTCTGCCCGCGCAGGCTGCCTGCGGGCAGGAACACCTGCACCGTTCCCTGCTGCCGAAACGCCCCTTGAACGAAGTAAGGCCCGACCAGCAGGCGCTGCCCCGGCGCGGGGCGCGACTGGTTCGTCAGCACGTTGACCTGCACGCGGTCCTGCGTTGGCTCGTTCAAGCGGATGACGTGATGCGGCGTGCGCTCGTTCGGCGGCAGGTGCTCCGCCGTGATGCCGCTCGGCACCTTGATCTTCACGTTGTTGGCGGTCGTGTTCGGCGGCAGCACCAGCAGCCATTCCTTCGTCTGGCCGCGCAGGTCCTCCAGCGTGAGGTTCGCCTCCAGCGTGACCTGGCTTTCCTCGAAGCGCACCTGAAGCTGCCCGTCGACGACCTGCAAAGGCCCGCTCCCCGGCGACGACACCGGCTCCTTCCACGACACGTTCAGCGACTTCACGCTGCCTAGGCTCAGCTGCCAGCGGTTGTTGACGCGGCTCTTCTCCAGCTCGCCGTTCCAGCGGATCTCCTTGATGCTGTCGGGCAGTTCCATCAGCATCGTCGTGACCGCTGTGCCGGGCAGCCCCAGGTCGACGCCGCGTTCCAGGCCGCCCGTCGTCGATTTCCGCGACACGACGCGCAGACGCAGGTTTAGCGTCAATTGATGCGAGCCTTCCTTCTCGACGCGAACGACGTAGCCTTCGTCGGTCACGTCGAGGAAGGGGATCTGCTTGTCGAGTTCGCCTTCGTCGACGAGATGCGCCCCGAGCATGCCGAGCGAGATCTCCGTGCGCGGCTGGTCGGTCGAGAACGTGAACTCGGCACGCAGCGCGAGGAAGTCGCCTTCCAGTTTGCCCGACAGCTTGGAGGAATGGGCGAGCCGGCGTTCGACCTTCAGCTTCTGCTTCAGGGCCGCCAGCTCGTTGAGCAGGGCCTGATACTCCTCCGGCGGCAGCATCATCCACTTGGGCCGAATGCCAGCCGCCTGCGACATTTCGTCGATGAGCACGAAGATGCTGCCGGGCAACTGCGACAGCTTGTCGAACGTCAACTTGTCCTTGGCAGGCTCCTTCGTCTTTGGCTCGGCTTTCTTCTCGTCCTTCGGCTTCTTCGTTTCAGGCGTTTTCGGGTCGGCCGGTCCCGGTTGCTGGGCGACGGCGAAGAGCGCGCAGCAGCCCAGCAAGGCAGCGAAGCACAGCGTCATGTGTCGCGACCAGGACATGGACGAACTCCTTGGAGCCTGCCGCAGCCGAGGAAAAGAAATGACACGCATCGCGCAGGAATCCGCGCGACGCCGATCCCTTCATTATAAACGAAGGGTGCCCGTTTCCGCGCAGGGAAAACCCCGCTTGCCCAATTTGACAATCGTGAAGGATCGATGCGGTCGACTTTGCCGAAGAACGTGGTTGTAGCGAGGAGGTCGATGGAAACAGATGGAACGGCGCGTCGCCCTTGGAGTGATCGGATCGTATACTCTCCGCAAAAACCGAGGCCGAAACCGCCATGAAACACGTCTTCCTCGCTGCGATCGCGCTCCTCCTCTGCAATTCCGTCGCTTTCGGCCAATGGCGAACCCAGACCATCGACACCAAAGCCGACTTCCGTGGACTTTGCGTGGTGAATGCAAACGTCGCGTGGGTCAGCGGCACCAAAGGGACCTGCGCCCGAACCACCGACGGCGGCAAGAACTGGTCGGTCGGAATCGTGCCCGGAGCGGACAAGCTCGACTTCCGCGATGTCGAGGCGTTCGGCGATTCGACCGCCTACCTGCTCAGCGCCGGCCCTGGC
>JAYSSW010000012.1:0-5286 GCA_043720335.1 Planctomycetia bacterium | reverse complement strand
CTGAAGATCGCCAGCTATTCGCCGCGCGCCGACTGGCAGGGGAAAGACCTGGCGACCATCGCCGACCTGGAGAAGAAATCGTTGCTCGACATCGTTCTGGAGATCCAGAAAAAAGGCGGCGCGAGCGTCGTCAACTTCGCCATGAACGAGGAGGACGTGAGGCTGTTCATGAAGGAGCCTTGGGTCGCCACCGCCAGCGACGGCGGCTCGATGCTGCCGGCGAAGACGGTGCCACACCCGCGCAGCTACGGCACGTTCCCGCGCAAGATCGGCCGCTACGCCATCGAGGACAAGGTGATCTCGCTGGAGCAGGCGATCCGCAGCGCCAGCGGCCTGCCCGCCGACATCCTCAAGCTGCCGCAGCGCGGCTACCTCAAGGCGGGCTACTTCGCCGACGTGGTGGTGCTCGACCCGAAGGCGTTCCGCGACAAAGCGACCTTCGAGCAGCCGCACCAGTACTCGACCGGCGTGCTCTTCCTCTTCGTGAATGGCCGGCTCGCGATCGAGGACAGCCAGCCGCGCGAGGTGCTGGCGGGCCGCGTGCTGCGGCACACCAAGAAAGACGGAGACTGAACCATGCGAAGTTTACTTTGTCTCATCGTGTCGATGCTGCTGGCCTCGTCCGCGTTCGCCGGCGACGGGCCGACGAAGGCGGACTACACGGAGTTCTCGCGGCTGATCCAGCGGATCGTCGTCAAGCAGCTGCCGAAAGAATTCGAGGACCGCAGCGGCTGGGGGGCGACGATCCCGGTCCCGCCGAAGCTGCTGCTGCCCAACCTGCGGACCTACATCAAAGTGGGCGACCAGTACGAGCTGCCGCACGGCGCCTGGCGGCGGATCAAGAGCTGGCTGCCCAAACCGGAGGAGGATTTGCAGATCAGCGTGCGCGAGTTCAAGGCGCTCGACGCCAAGACGTACCGCGTGGTGGCCGACGTGGACGCGAAGGTGACGTGCAACGCCGCCTGGCAGCAGTGGCAGAAGGGGCTGCTCTTCGCCGGGCTGGTCGGCGACGCCGACGCCCGCGTCCAGGCGTCGCTGGTGTGTGACATCGCGGTGTCACTCGACCTGTCGAAGCTGCCGCCGGAACTGAAGCTGGAGCCGAAGATCACGGAGCTGCGAACGGAACTCAAGGAGTTCCGCCTGACCTCGCTGGGGGACGGCGAGTTGGCCGACGGCATCAACGACAAGATGAAGGAGGTGCTGCAGACGGTGCTGGTCTTCGTGCAGCCGCAGGTCAAGGAGCAGGCGAACCTCGCGCTGGTGCAGGCGCTGCGCCAGGGCCAGGGGACCATCTCGTCCGCCGCGATCATCAAGTCGCTGGCGCCGAGCAAGGCGAAGCGGTAGCCGATCGCGCTCCCCGTTTAGCGCCCGCGTCAAAGCGTCAGCGATACAGCGCTTCCCCCGGACCAGCGGGCGCGAAACGGTGAACCGGGGAGGATCAACGGGCGTCCGTCCTGTCAAGTCGGCCTTGGGCCAATCCGTCGCGTCGCCGATTTCATACAATAGGGACGAACGACACATCTGCACAGGGTGGGCGAAACCCGCCCTGTTTTCGTTCCAAGAGGCGCGACATGGCTGACAGCACGCTCACCAAGCTCCAGGAACTCGTCACCGAACACAGCGCCAAGGACGTGCGGCAAGCGGCCCTCAAGATGCTGGGGCATGTCGGCAACGGCAAGGACAAGAACCTCGCGAGGCTCGTCCTCTCCAAGCTCATCGACCCCGACCCCGAGCTGCGCGTCGCCGCCGTCGAGGCGGTCGGACTGCTGCGGCTCGACGAGGCGCTGCCTCAGCTGGAGCAGTTCGCGCGGAAAGGCGGGCCTGAACTGGAAGCCTCGGTCCACGCCGCCAGCCAGCTGGGGACGCGCGGCGCGAGGCTGATGGGCAAGGTCATGCACGAGGTGCTGCCGAACTTCCGCCAACGCATCGCTGCGGTGATGGCCAAGGCGGGGACCGGCAACGCCCTGGTCATCACCGCCCAGGGGCTGGTCGACAAGGACACCAAGATCGTCGACGCCACCGCCCGCTCGCTCGCCGCCGAGGTGCCGTCCTACTCGTCGATCCAGAAGAACGCGCTCGGCAAGTTCATCATCGACAGCCTGGACGACAAGAACGGCGAGCTGACCAACAAGTCGCAGGAAGCACTGCTCCGCGTTCTCGGCACGCTGCACGACGAGCGCGCCGACGAGATCTACTGGAGCCGGCTCGCTCCCAGCCAGCCTCCCGAGGTGCGCATCGCCGCCCTGCACGGCCTGAGCGCCGCCAACCCGCCGTCCACCGAGAACCGGCTCCAGAAGCTCCTCGTCTGCGCCATGGACAAGGACTTCCAGATCGTCGCCTCGGCCCTGATGATCCTCAAGACGCTCCCCAACACCGCCAAGAACGTGAAGCATTGGCTGAAGCTGATCGACGCCCCCGACCTCGCCACCAAGCGGTTCGCGCTGGAGAAGCTGCAGACCGTCGAGACCGCCGAGGCCGCCACGCTGCTGGTCGCGCAGTGGAAGCACGCCAACCGCGACTTCCGCGAGCAGTGCCTGAACCGCCTCCGCGCCTTCGACCACGGCCGGCAGGCGATCCTTGAAAAACTGCTGGAGACCGAGTCGTCCGACGACGCCTGGAATTTGGCCCGCGCCCTCGCCCCGGTGTCGAAGGAGATGCCGCAGGAGCTGCGCGTCAAGCTGTTCGAGCAGGCGACGAAGCACCACGACAAGGACGACTCGCGGGCCAAGGCGATGTGGTTCCTGCTCCGCGAGATGAGCCACGACTGGGCGCGCGACACCATCGAAGCGCGTGCCCAGGCGCTCCGCAAGAAGAAGAACTACGAAGGCGCGATCGGCTACTACAAGCTGCTCGCCCAGGACCCCGCGTGCAGCGAGGAGATCCGCTTCGAGCTGGCAGCAACGGGATTGAAGGAGTCGGCCCACAACCTCGAGTTCGACCACCGCAGCGCCGACCCCACCCTCAACCAGTTCGCCCGCCTCATGCAGAACTCCGCGTTCGACCTCGTCGGCCATCTCAAGAAGGCCAAATGGCTCGAAGTCGAGGACCTCTTCTACCTCGGCTTCCACTTCGCTGAGCAGGCCCACCGCGCCAAGGAGTTCGGCAAGCAGGTCCTCGAACTCGTCATCGAACGCTCCCCGACCAGCGAGACCGGCAAGCAGGCCAAGCGCAAGCTCAAGAGCGAAGCGCTGAGCTAGCGGGTGCTGCGAGCAACCTGCTGGAAAGCCGTCCGTGGGAATGCGAATACCCAGGGACGGCTGTCCCTGGGTATTCATCGTTTCACTGCTGCTTCCGCGCGTTGTTACTTCGTCGAGCTGCGCAGCTGCGGCAGGATCATCGGGTCGGCGTACTTCGACGGGTTCTCGTTCCACATGCGGACGGCGGCCTGGTTGAAGACGTGGATCTTCTTCCCCTCGTGCATCACGAACGGGTCCTTCGAGGTCACCACGCGGTCGCGGTAGACCGGGCACAAAACCTGCTCCAGGTCGCGGGCCGGCAGCTTCCTGCCCGCGAGCTGCGGCAGGAACTTCACGTCGAGGTAGGCGGCCGGGTCGCTCTTGAACCGCTTCGCGCAGGTGGCGCAGCAGACCCACACCTTCACGCCGTCATGCTCGACCGCCGTGCTGGTGGCGTCGATCTCCATCGTGCGCATGATCGGGCAGAACTCCTGCTCGCCCGCCATGCCAGACTTACCGGCCTTGGTCGATTTCACGGCGGTTGTGGCTGGGGTGATGCTCTCGACGACCGCGACGTTCCCCTTCTTCGAGGCGCCGCCGAGGACGACGATCTGGTCGGGTGAAGGGGCGACCATGCGGTGGACGAAGCGCGGGTTCTTGACGGTGCCGACCTCGTCCCAACTGGTTTCCTTGTCGTTGAGGCGGACGAGCTTGCCGTCGACAGCGTTGACATAGAGCTTGTCGCCGGCGACGCAGGAGGCGGGGGTGAAGCCGTTGAGGATCGGGCCGGGAATGGAAACTCCCTTGGTCCAGGTCTTCGCCGACGGGTCGTAGATGTTGACGCCCAGCTCGGTTTCGTTCTCGTAGGTCAGGCCTGCGATGACATAGACCTTGTTGTGGAAGGCGGCGGCGGTGAGGGCGCGGCGGCGGAACGGCTGGGGCTGGGCTTCCCACTGGAGCGGCTGTTTGGCAAGATCGAGGACGAGCATCGAGTCGCGCCAAACGGGCGACTTGCCGGCGCCAAGCAGCGTCCAGCCGCCGACGACGTAGAGCTTGTCGCCAACGAAGACGGCGTCGTGCGAGGAGCGCGCTTCGGGCAGGTCGGGCAGATCCTCCCACTTGCCCGACTTGGGATCCAAGCGGGCGGCACTCTTCAGTGAATGGTTGTCGGTCTTCTCGCCCTTCTTGTTGCGGGGCTGCATGCCGCCGACGCGGTAGATCTTGCCGCCGTGCGCGACGAGGGCGAGGCCTTGAACCGCTGGGCCGCCGGGCAGCTCCTCCCATTCCTTGCCGCCGCTCGCCTTGACGCGGTGCAGGGCGCCGACGGCGGTCTCGGTGGAGTAGGTGTGCGTGGTGCCGGCGTGCCCGCCGTAGATGTAGATCCAGCCGTCGCTGGTCGCGGCGCCGAGGCTGGAGACCGCCTTGGGCAAGGAAGGCAGCAGCGTCTCATTGGCGCAGACCTGTCCGGCGGCAGCCAGGGCGAGCAGTTGGACCAGTATCGCGAAGCAAAGGTTCGACTTCATGACATTTCCTTTTCGAGGGAATCGTCAACCACGGGAGCTGGACGATTGCATTCTACTTCCATCAAGCGATCCAAAGCGACGGCGGGTGCGGGCGGGCTGGGGTGGGGACACAGCTCCGCGCCGCACGCCGCCGTGGTTCGCGGCCAAGGGGCTACTTGGCGGACGTTTCCTTCTTCTTGGCGGGGATCAACACCGCGCGCGTGAACTTCGCCCATTCGCGGTCGTCCTGCAGTTTCGGCGTCCCCTCCTTGAGGCGTTCGAGCGTCTCGACCTCGTACTTGGTCGTGGCGGGGAGAACGGTCCATTTCTCCAGCGTGAGCGGCTCGGTTTCCGGCGACGGCAGCCGCGTGCCGCCGCAGCCGACGATTATGGAGAGGGACAGCAGCAGCAAAGTGAAGCGAATCATCGAGGCGTGCTCCGAGAATGACCAATCACCTTCAGGCGAACGGCCTGCTTCAGCGGGCCGGTGGAACTTTCAGCGATTGCAAGGTCCGACCAGCCCGCTTACGCAGGCCGTTCGCCGGGTGACGATCACGTTTCATTTCGCTGGCGTGGGTCGCGCGAGTGACCTTGCTAGTGCGTCGTCC
>JAYSSW010000011.1:0-5287 GCA_043720335.1 Planctomycetia bacterium | reverse complement strand
GGCGCTTCTTCATGAGGTATTCGAGCTGCTCGGTGGCCTTGTCGATCTTCTTGAGATCGACGTACATGCTGCTCAGCTCGTACTTGTAGCGCTGGACGTAGAGGTCCTTCTCATCGGGTTCGAGGTCCTCGTCGCGGCTGACGCGGCCGATCACGTCCTCGTAGACGGCGGTGGCTTCGTCGAGCTGGCCGGCCTCGCGGAGCACCCAGCCCTTGAGCTGGCGTTCGAGCCAGTGGTCCTGCTCCTTGATGAGGCCTTCGACCATCTTGATGGCCTGGTCGTGCTTGCCCTGCTTGGAGACGGCCTTGATGAGCGTCTGGAAGATGGTGGGGCGGAGGCGCTTGGCCAGGTCGAAGCCGTCCTCCTCGGTGAAGTCGGTTTCGCCGGTGCGGGTGGTGACGGTGCGAAGGACCAGTCGCGGCGTGCCGTCGTCGGTCTTGAGGTCGAGCAGCTCCTTGCAGACGCGGGCGCTGTCGGCGTACTTCTTGCCCTCGTAGTACAGCTCGATGAGGGTGCCGTACGACTGGAGCAGCTTGCGGACGCTCTGGAGCTTGCCGGCCTGGTCCATGCAGACGCGGAAGAAGGTCTCAGACGACTTCAAATCTTTCTGGTCGGCGGCGGCCAGGGCCAGGGCGAAGGCGGCGTTGTAGCTCAGCCCCTTCGGCTTCTGGGCGTCGGCGAGGGCCAGCTTGACGAGCTGCTTGGCCTCCTCGGGGCGGTCGAGGAATTCCTTGAGGATCCCCTGCAACGGCTCGTTGCCGGTGATCTTGTTGAGCAGCGCCAGCTTCTTCGCCAAGTCGGCTTCGCCTGCCGTCAGCGGGGCGGGCAGACAGACCAGGGTGGCGGCGAGCGCGAGGCTGCCGATTAGGCACAAGTTCCGGGCCATGACTTCGCACTCCTTCGGGACGGCGTCGGATTCGCTTTGGGTTCCTTGTCATGGCTATGGTAATCAAGATGGGAACTTCACGCCACAGCAGCTTGCGCGCTTTTGGCGAATCGCGCCGAGGTTGCGGATTGGACAGGTTGCGCGGAAGCGGACGGGATTCATCGAATGTTTTCAAGCCCGCTGCCGCTAGGCGGCGGGGTCGGCGCGGGGTTCGACCCCGCCGCCTCAGACGGCAGCGGGCTTGATTTCACTGCCCGCTGCTCGCTGCCTATAATGCTCCGTGACCTGCGATCCTGCCCGATTCCGCGAAAGGGAACCCCCTTGGCCGACGACCTCCTCAAGACGCGCGTCGTCGAAGCGCTCGCCCGGCACGTCGGGCCCGCCCTCGACATGGACGGCACCCGGCTCGAAGTCCTCGACATCGACGACGGCGTCGCCCGCCTGCGTCTCGGCGGCGTCTGCGGCACCTGCCCCAGCTCCATCATGCTCGTCGTCCACGGCATCGAAACCGAGCTGCGCAAGCACGTCCCGGAGATCTGGTCCATCGAAGCGGTGCCGTGATGTCGAGACAAGGAGACAAAACGCCCAAGCCCCACCATGAGCAACGCGATTGGTGGGGGTCGAACCCCACGACCACTCACCCCCAGGAATCGCTTCGCTCATCCTGGGGCTTGGCGCATTCATCACCCCGAATTTTCCACGCATGAGCAACCTGCTGCACTACCGCTCCTGGCAAGGCGACTTCCTCAACCCGTGGTGGAGCGTTTGGCCCATCGCGCGCGTCGCCCTCGGCATGCTCCTGCGCCGCAAGCTCTTCTGGGTCCTCTACGCCTTCGGGCTGCTCCTCTTCCTCATGTTCTTCTTCGGCGCCTACCTGCTCGCCTGGGCCGAATCTCAAGTCGCCACCACCAACGTCCAGCTCGGCAAGCTCAACGCCGACCCGCAACGCATGATGCGTGGCATCCGCTCGGCCCTGCGCATCCTCAATGGCAGCCAGGACACCTTCCAATACTTCTTCGCCTACCAGGGGGGCATCCTCGTCGTCACCCTGTCCCTGGTCGGCTCGATCCTGATCGGCAACGACTTCACCCACCGCAGCCACGTCTTCTACCTCGCCAAGCCGATCCATCGCTGGCATTATTTGGCCGGCAAATGTCTGGCTGTCGGCATCGTCGTCCACCTGATGACCACGCTCCCAGCTCTAGGGCTGTATGCGCAGCACGCCTTCGACGACTGGGACTACCTCCTCAACCCCCACTTCTTCACCGACAACGAGACCGGCGCCGGGCCGGCGGGGCTTTGGCTGCTGCTGGCCATTGTCGGCTACGGGATGATTCTTTCGGCCTTCCTCAGCGTCATCCTCGTCGCCACCTCCATCTGGATGCGACGCACCATGCCCCTCATCATGGTCTGGATGTCGCTGTTCTTCTTCCCCCGTCTGCTGGCGAACCTGCTCGTTGATGGCCTGAAGTACGACGTCCACTGGCGGCTGCTCGACCTGTGGAACAACCTCGGACTGCTCGGCCAGCTGTGCCTGGGCTACTCGCACGACAAGATTGGCGGTCAGCCGCAGCCCCTGTTCTGGGAGGCGGCACTCGTTCTGGCAGGAGTTTCCATCGCATGCCTGATCTACTCGAACCAGCGGACGCGCGGCGTCGAAGTGGTCCGCTAGACACCGTCGTCACGGCGCCCCCGAAGGCCGCTCCAGTTTCCACGCCCGCCGTCGCGCCGGTGCTGCTGTTCCAGCACGTCTCGAAATGGTACGGCCCCGTCATCGGCGTGAATCAAGTCACGCTGGAGCTGCGGCCTGGCATCACCGGGCTGGTCGGCCACAACGGCGCGGGCAAAAGCTCCCTCCTCCGGCTCGCCGCCGGACAGCTCCGCCCCGACCTCGGCGAAGTCCGCGTCTGCGGCGAGCACGCCTGGTCTGCCGACGCCAAACGCCACATCGGCTACTGCCCCGAACTCGACACCTTCTACGAAGAGATGTCCGGCCGCCGCTTCGTCCTGACGATGGCCAGGCTGTGCGGCTACCCCCGCGCCGAAGCCGTGCGACGCACCGAGGAGATCCTCGACCTCGTCGGCATGCAGGAACGCGCCGACCGCCCCCTCGCCGGCTACTCGAAGGGCATGCGACAACGCATCAAGCTCGCCCAGGCGCTCATCGACGACCCCGCTTTGTTGTTGTTGGACGAACCGCTCAGCGGCATCGACCCGATCGGCCGCCGCGAGTCGATCGAGCTGTTCCAGAAACTGGCGCAGCGGGGCAAGTGCCTGCTCATCTCCAGCCACGAACTCGACGAGCTGGAGAAGCTGACCGACCATGTCGCGATCATGTCGTCGGGCCGGATCGCGGCGGTCGGGCCGCTGACGCAGATCCGCGACCTGCTGGACGACCACCCGCTGACGGTGCGGATCGCCTGCGACCAGAGCCGCCCGTTGGCGTGCCAGCTGCTGGAAATGGAGGAGGTCGTCGGCCTGGAGCGCGACGCGAAGTATTTGCATGTGCGCGTCCGCCAGCCGCGCCGCTTCTTCCAGCAATTCGCCGCGTTGGTGCTGGAGGAGCAGTACGAGATCACCCACCTCGAAACCCTCGACGAATCGACGAAGGACGTGCTGGGGTATCTGCTTGGCGCGGGACGGACGTAGGAAGGGCGACCGCAGCAAAAACAGCGCGTAAAGCAAAGCACGCAAAGAGCTTTTACGCGGCCCAAAGACCGGCGTAAGCCCGTTTTGCTGTTGCAAGGCCAGTCACGCGAAATAAAATACACAATGCACGTTGGAAACAGGGTTCGGCCCAAGACTTGAGGTCGAGATGCTCATCAGGCTGTTCGGGAGAAATTTCCGTTCACTCAGAGACAATTTTGAATTGTCACTGGTGGCGGCGGATTCGGACGAAAAAACAGACATCAATAGGGGTGTTTTAGAGACGCACCTCTCCGGCCTTGATGCGCCTCTTCGGTTGCTTCGTACTATTGCAATTTTCGGCCCAAATGCGTCTGGGAAATCGACGGTACTGACAGCAGCTTTGGCGCTGCGATGGCTCTGTGTCGACTCCAGTTACCAAGCAAAGCCAGAAAGCAAGATTCCGCCATTTGAGCCTTTCGCCCTGGATGAGCATTCCAGCTCCGCAGCAATCGAGCTTGGATGTGATGTCACTTATAAACAATCATTGCTGAGGTATGAGGTCAAATTCACTGAAGGCCGCATTGTTCGTGAACAAATGTCGCTTCATGGCGAAAAACCGATCCAATTAATTGACCGGCATGCCAGTGGAGAAGTGCGCGGCCGGTTGTTCTCCAAAAACAATGCAAATCAACTTTATGTCAAAGGAATGCAGCCAAATGTCACGGTGCTTTCAAAACTGGCGCAACATGGTCCCAGAACTGGCGGCGGTAGCGTACTGCCATATTTCAAAGCAATCCGAAGCGCATTGCGTCACAAGAACTATTCCGGGTCAACGGAGCCCTACGCAAGCTATTTCGGTCAAAACGTCGAGAAATTTGCGAGCGATCCTGAGTACCGAGAGTGGGTGATGCAGCATCTAATCCGGGCTGCTGATGTCGGCATCTGCGATGTCGAATTGAACAATGAGGAATATGAGCTGCCCGACATGCTAAAAGCATATCTTGAGAAATCCATCACTGGGATCAAGGTGCCTACGACTCGGCACGCGGTGTCATTCATGCATGAAGGGGCGAAAAGGAAGACAATCGATTTCACTGACGAGTCGGCCGGAACGAAAAAACTCTTCAATCTCGCAAGCGACTGGTGGCAGCTCGCGAAAAACCCAGTCACATTGTTTGCTGATGAATTGAGCGCCAGTCTTCATCCGCGCCTGCTTGATCGGATTGTGAGAGCTGTCAACGATGTCGCTAACAGTACGGTGAAATCTCAACTTATTTTTGCGACCCATGATGCTGGCCTGCTCGAGGGCCATGATGGCCGCCCTCCCGCCTTGCGGCACGACCAAGTCTATTTCACCAGCAAGGCCGCCGACGGCGCTACGAAGCTGTATTCGCTTGCAGAAATCAAGGAAAATGCGAGCGAATCAATCAATATTCGTAAACGGTATCTGTCGGGCCTGTATGGCGCTCTGCCTTCCATTGAGAGAATTTCACTATGAGCAAGGAAAGGGGCAAGCACAGGCCGACTAGAAAGTCCGCGATTCACATTCGTGAGCAATTGCGAAGACGCACAGGCACAATCATGCTTGCCAAGCGATTTTTGATCGTTTGCGAAGACGACAAATCCGCTCCAAATTACTTCTTGTCACTGAAAAAATGCTATCAGCTCTCCGCGTCCTCGATCGAAATACTTGGAAGTGGCGGCTACTCTCAGCCAATACAGGTCATCCGCAAAGCGATTGAAATCAGAGACTCTGCTGCCAGCGCGAGTAGT
>JAYSSW010000010.1:0-2474 GCA_043720335.1 Planctomycetia bacterium | reverse complement strand
CCGCGGATGCCGCCGGCGTTCCAGTCGTTGCCGTGGTCGGGGCTGGTCTGGTAGCCCCAGCCGATGCTGGTTTGGCAGTACTGCTGGAAGGTGTCGCAGCTAGGGCCCGGCTGGCCACCGGCGCACTGGGGGCCGACGCTGGCGACGTAGCTGGTGGTGGTGGCGTTGGAGTCGTAGTCGTCGGAGGGGCAGCGGATGTAGGGGAGCTTCTTGCCGCCCAGGTAGCCGTTGGCCTTGCCGATCGAGTTGTAGGTGGTCGTGAGCGGGCCGCCCGCCTGGACTTCGATCTGCCTGTAGAGCGGGGTCTGCTCCATGAACGGCAGGGTGTAGACGATCCAGGTGCCGCGGTCGTCGTTCCAGTCGCCGCTGGGCTGCCCGCCAGGGGCTCGGCTGACGAGTCCGCCGGGGGGGAGCTTCGTCTGGAACGTGTCGGCGTAGCCGATCGACGCCAGGGCCAGCTGCTTGAGGTTGTTCAGGCACTGCGCGCGGGCGGCGGCTTCGCGCACCTTCTGCACGGCAGGCACCAGCAGCGCGATCAGGATCGCGATGATGGCGATCACGACCAGCAGCTCGATCAGGGTGAAACCCTTCGCGAGACGCCAGCGCGACTTCCACAGTTGAGTGAAACCGAACATCGGGAGAGCTCCTTTGAGAAAAGAAGGATGGACGAGAGCAGGGTGATTTCCACCTGGCAGCCAACGTGACTGCCACCTGGCAATCGGGAGTTCTTTGGGACGGAAATGAAGACGTCGCTATAATGAAACGCATCCGGGTCGCAATGTCAAGCATTTCCTCTTGAAAATTTCACCGGCAAGTGCTTGACGACAGAACCCCTTGGTTTCTATCGACGAACCGCCCACCTCAAGTTAGCCATATAAATTCCCGCTGTCAAGAATGTCTCACACAATTGAGGCCAGTCGGCATGGAATTTTTCCTTGAAAAGCGAGTCGAATTGAGGTTTTGCAGTGGATTCCCCCCATGATCCGCCCGTTTTGCTGAACTGGCGACATTACCTCCTGGTGTTGGCCCTGCTCGCGATCATCGCCTACTGCGCCCATTCCACCTCCCAGTGGGTGCAGGCCAACCGCGCCGTCGACGCCGCCAAAGCCGCCCTGAACACGACCGATTTCGACGACGCCAAAAAGCACCTTGCGCGCGCGGATTCTTTACGGCCCGGCAATCCCGAAGTGCAGCTGCTGCTCGCGGAATGGGCCAGGCGCGTCGGCAAGCCCGACGAGGCGGCGTTCCATCTCTCCTCCTGCGGCAGAATGGGGGGCGTCCCCCAGGCCATCGAAATGGAGCAGATTCTTGCACGCGTCCAGCAGGGCCAGTCGCAGGACGAACCCGTCCTCCTCGCGATGGCCGAGAGGGAAGCGTCGCAGCGCCCGCTCATCTACGAAGCCGTGGCCGCCGGCGCGATGAAAACGTACCGGCTCCACCAGGCGGCGGAATGCCTGGAGCTGTGGCTCAAGGAAGTCCCCCTCTGCAAACGCGCCCTCGCCTGGAAGGGGGACGTCCTCTACCGCCTGCGCACCAAGAAGGACGCCATCGAAGCCTGGAAGAAACTGATCGCGATCGACCCCGACAACGACGACGCCCGCCTCACCCTGGCCAACATCCTCCTTGAAGAATCGCTTCTCGCCGAGGCGCAGGTCCATTACGAGCTGCTGCGCGCCAAAGGCTCGACCCGGCCGGCGGCCTCGGCGGGCCTGGCGCGCTGCTGGATAGCGCAGGCCAGGGACGACGACGCCCGCGACCTGCTCGACGGCGTGCTGCGCCTGCATCCGCGCGATCCGGAGTCGCTGCTGCTGCGGGGCCGCGTCGACTTCAACCGCGGCCGCGCCGAACTCGCCGAGCCTTGGCTGCGCCAGGCGGCCGAGGTCGCCCCCTTCGACCGCGAAACCGCCTACGCGCTGGGCCAGTGCCTCGCCCAATCGGGCAAGAAGGACGAGGCGAAGTTCTGGCTCGACCGCCACCAGCAGGTGCAGGAGGACCAGCGGGCGCTCACCAAGCTCACCCGCCAAGCCGCCGAGAACCCGCGCGACCCCGCGCCGCGGACCGAGGCGGGCGTCATCTTCCTCCGCAACGGCAACGCCAAGGAGGGGCTGCGCTGGCTGCAGATCGCCCTCGACGAGTCCCCCGGGCACGCCCCCGCCCACCGCGCGCTGGCGAAGCACTACCGCGAGGCCGGCCAGCTCGCCCTGGCGGAGTCCCACGAGCGCGCCGCCGCCAAGAAAGCGCCGTGAACCGCGTTCGTTTAGAAGCGGTTTCAATACCTCAGACGACGAAATCCACAGGCAACGGCGAGCGGCGCGGCGTAAGCCCGCCGTGAAAATCCGCAACGATGAGTGGAGCTTGCAACGACACGCGTGCCATTTGCACGAACGATCCTCTTCACGGCGGGCTTACGCCGCGCCGCTCGCCGTTGCCTGTGGATTTCGTCGTCTGAGGTATTGAAACCGCTTCTAAACGAA
>JAYSSW010000009.1:0-5291 GCA_043720335.1 Planctomycetia bacterium | reverse complement strand
GCGAGCCGTGCCCCGTAAGGGGCCGGGTAATGCCTCGCAGCGGCTACGCCCACGCGTCCTCCGCCCGCATTACCAGGCCCCTCACGGGGCACGGCTCGCCTTCGCTCGCATTTCATCCATCCTTGCGCACAAGGCTCAGCGAAAGCTCCACGGGCTGCTGCAATCGTTCGATCTCGACGAGAATCGGCGCCGCCTGCTTCTTCGCTTGTTCGAGCGGCAGACCCTTCGGCGTGTCGGGCCGCTTGTGCCCGACGTGGTCGAGCCATGCCCGGCTCAGCGTCGTGTTCGTCTGCTGCACCTTCTTGAGCAATTCGAGCGAACGCGAGTTCAGCGACAAGGCCGGATACGCCGCGAGGTTGACGCCCTTCGCCATTTCGTCGCCGGTCGCCAGTCCCAGCTTCGTCTTCCCTTCCCAGACCTCGTAGACCTTGCCCGGCAAGTTCACGACCTGCAATTCCAAGCGGTTGAAGCGCTCGGCCACCTTCTCGAAAGCGAGCAGGTCCTTGTCCCACGACGGATCGACCGGCATCGGCAGCTTGCACTTCCAGACCAATGACAGCCCGTTGTCACTGGCTTTCAGATCCTTCGCGTCGATCTTCGTCTGATCGATCAGCGCCGGCGCGTTCAGCGTGCGCAGGATTTCGAGCGCGATCAACGCATGTCCCGTCGCGCTCGGGTGGATGCCGTCGCCGGACAGCGTGTAGTTCGGGTTGCTGGCACGCTTGTGCTTGAGGAAGCGATGCACCTGCGAATGGGCATCGACGACAAGGTAGCCCTTGTCGCGCCACGTCAGCAGGTCCTTGGAATAACGGGCCAGCACGTTGTCGTAGTCCTCGAACGGCTTCATGTAGCTGAAGCGTTCCTTGGTGTCGACAGGCAGCAGCCGCTTCCGCACCGGCACAGGGTCGAACGGGACCGGCGACATCAGCACCACCTTGGCGCCGTTCTTCTCGACGAGTTTCACCAGCTTTTCGAGGCCGGCTTTGTACTTATCGTGGTGCGCTTCGCGATACGGGGCGTAGATGCCGTCGTTCATGCCGTAGCAGACGACGACCAGCTTGGGCTGCGGCTCGAGCTTCGCCAGCACGCGCTCGATCCGCTCTTGGACGTCGGGACGCGGATACGGATGGTCGGCCTCCGAAAGTCCCGACACCGTTTCGCTTGGCAGGCCGAGGTTGACGAGATCCCATTTCGCGTCGGGGAACCGCGTCCGCAGGTACGTTTCCAGCGTGACGACGAAGCCCCCCGCGTAGGTGTTGCTGTCGCCGAGGAACAGGATGCGCTCCCCCGCGAACGGCTTCAGCGCGAACTCCTGCGCCTCTGCTGCACGCGGCAGCGCGAACCCCAGGCAAACCACGAACGCCATGATCCATCGCATCGGCAGCCTCGTTGCAACAGCGAATCGGAGAGTCGAAAGTCCCGTCGCAGCGTACGCGGCACGCGGGTAGAACTCAAGCAGATTGGTCGAATGTTGAAGCCTGAGCACGTTCCTCGCTGCGCGTCGGCAGCCCGGACACGTCAGGAAATGACCAGACAAGCAAGCGCGTGCTGCCTCGCTCGCGCTTCGGGCTCAGAAAAATGACGACCGTCGTGTGGAAAACGAAGCAGCCCCAGGGCCTTCCTTGCGGACGGCCTGGGGTGCTTCGCTGCACAAAGAGACCTGCTTGAAAATCTAGCGTCCGCCGGGACCGCCGCCGGCGCCGGGCATACCCATCGAGCCGCGCGTCGGCATCACGCCGTCCTTCGGCATCGAGAGCGGATTCGTCTTGGAACCGGGGTCGTCGAACGCCATCTTCGGATAGGTCGACGTATCGAAGCGCGCCTCCCGCGGCGGCACATTCAGCACCTCGGGCTGGTAATCAGGCTTCAGCACCGGCTGCGAAGTCCGGCAGCCGACCGTCACGAACAGCAGCATGGCCACCATCCACATCCCGCCCCGCATGGTGGTCATCGAATTCCTCCGTGAATCAAACCGCGTCGACCGTTCCCCCTGGGCCGTCGGGGCGGGACTATAACGCGGCGATCCCTGAAAACAAGAGCAAACCGGGGCGCGAAAAAGCCCGGCCCCTTTCTTTCGGCAAGAAATGGGACCGGGCTTGAGACGGAACAGACGACGCAACGCCTACAGTTTGCCAGCCTTCGCCAAGTCGTAGCGCTTGGCGACGGCGGACCAGTTGACCGCGTTCCACCAGGCGTCAATATAGTCGGGGCGCTTGTTCTGGTACTTGAGGTAGTAGGCGTGCTCCCACACGTCGATGCCAAGGATCGGCGACTGGCCGGTCATCAGCGGGCTGTCCTGGTTGAGCGTGGCGAGAACCTTGAGCTTGCCGGCGTCGAGGACCAGCCACGACCAGCCGCTGCCGAACCGGCCGACCGCCGCCTGCTTGATCTGCGCCTGGAAGGCTGCGAAGTCACCGAAGGTGGCCTTGATGTCGTCGGCGAGGGGGCCGGTGGGCTGGCCGCCGGCGCCGGGGCCCATGATCTCCCAGAACATGCTGTGGTTGGCGTGACCGCCGCCGTTGTTGATGACGGCCTGGCGGATGTTCTCGGGGACTTCTTTGATCTCGCGCAGGAGCTGTTCGACCGGCTTGGCGAGCAGGGCCGCCTGGCCGTCGAGGGCCTTGTTGAGGTTGTCGACGTAGGCCTTGTGGTGCCGGCCGTGGTGGATCTCCATCGTCATCGTGTCGATGGTCGGTTCCAGGGCGTTCGTCGCGTAGGGCAGAGGCGGCAGGGTGAACGACATGATGTCCTCCAGTTCGGGAACAAGTTTTTCCAGGCGTTGATTCGTCTTCAGAGTGGGAGCGATGTTTCCCTCGACACCGTGTAATCTATGCTGGGTCGATGGGTCGGCAACACGCGCGGCGGGCTTCGCCGCGTTTCACCACCGCTGAAGGGAACTCGCCATGAAGACCATTCTGCCGCTTTTCTGCCTCGCGTCCTTCGCCTTCGCCGGCGGACCTGCGGACATGGACAAGGCCGACCTGAAGAACATGCAGGGGCTGTGGAAGGTGATCCTCGCCGAGAGCAAGGGCGAGCGCGTGCCGGCCAAGGAGATCGACGAACTGCTCGTTGTGATCGAGGGCAATCGCGGCCTGGTGCGCGAGGACGGCAAGACGCAGGACGTGTTCCGGCTCGAGATCGACGCCAAGCACAAGCCGAAGCACGTCAACTTCGTCTACACCGAAGGCCAGAAGAAAGGGCGCACCGACAAGGGCATCTATCTGCTCGAACGCGACTCGCTCCGCTTCTGCATCGAGCAGGACAAGGAGAAGGGCCGGCCCGGCAAGTTCGACACCCAGCCCGGCACCGACCTGTTCCTCATCGTGCTCCAGCGGATCAAATAACCAACCTCATTCCCACGCAGAGACCGTTCCCATGCGAAAAACGCTCGTGCCGCTGTTCGGCCTGTTCCTCGCCCTGGCCTTCGCCCGCGCCGGCGACGCCCCTTCCGACCTGCAGCGCATGCAGGGGAACTGGAAGGTCATCCATCTGGAGGAGAAGGGCAAGAAGATCACCGACAAGGAACTGAGCCTGATGGACGCGATCATCCGCAAGGATGTCGTCACCATCCGCATCGGCAACGAGGTCGGCGCCGAGTTCACGGTGAAGCTCGATCCCAAGCAGGCGCCGAAAGCACTCGACCTGACGCACACGCTCGGCCCCGACAAGGGCAAGACCGAACTGGGCATCTACACCCTCGAAGAGGACATCCTCAAAATCTGCGTCGAGGAGACGAAAAAGGACCGCCCGAAGTCGTTCGAGGGCGCCGCGACCGCGTCGTGCAGCATCCTGATCCTGAAGCGGAAGTGACGCGGTGCGCTGCGGCCCCTGGTCCGCAGCCTTCGCGGCCAGGGGTTCCGCGTCCGCGTTCTCCTTGGCTGGCAGTTGACCCTTGACGCTCGGAGAATCGCCCTGTGCCGCACGCGACCGATCTCGACCTGACGACGAGGAACATCGCCGAGCTTGCTTCGCCGGACGCGATCACGGCGCTGCTGGCGAAGCTCGGCTACGACACCAGCAAGCGGACGCTCCTGACGCCGGAAGCCGTCGGGCTGGCGGGCGACTCGGCCAGCGCCGTCAAGCGGATCGAACTGCTCTCCGAGGACTCCGAGGGCTTCCTCCGCGTCGTCTTCGCCCAGCCGAGGTCGCTCACGGCGAAGGTGCGCAACGACCTCGTGCGGGTCCTTGGCCGAAGCAACATCGACCACGTCCTGGTCCTGGCTTCCGACTTCGACACGCTGGAGTTCGTCTTCCTCCACAAAAGGCAGCGCGAGCGAAAGGGCCCCGCCGGCGGCGAAAGTGTCCAGGTCGTGCCCAGGACGATCAGCGTCAGCCGACGCAGCCCGACTCGGCTCGACCTGCGCATCCTGCGCCGCTTCACCTGGATCGAAGGGCACGACGCCCTGCAGCAGTTCGACAAGCTCCGCAGCGTCTTCGACGCCGCCGCCTGCACCGGAGACTACTTCCAGAACCGCGGCCTCTTCTCCGACTACTTCCTGCGCGACCGGCTGCGCGAGAACCCGGCCTGGCGCGACAACCCTTCGGACGCGTTCGCCTTGGTCCGCGACCTGCTCCGCGACGCCCCGGCGCGCTGGAGCGGCAAGGACAAGGACACCCTGCGCAGCCAACTGCTGGAGCCGCTTTTCAGGAAGCTCGGCTTCCAAGCCGCGCTCCACCGCCCCAGCAGGACCGACCAGACCCAGCCCGACTACCTGCTTCGCGCCAGCGACGGCGGCGAGCTGACCTCGGCGTTCGTCTACGCCTGGGACCGCTGGCTCGACGGCCCCGACCTCAACGACGCCGACACGCCCGACGAGAACCCCGGCGCCTGCGTCGTGACCGCCCTCGACGCCGGGACCGCCGACTGGATCATCGTCACCAACGGCAGGCTCTGGCGCCTCTACTGCCGGCACGCACACGCTCGCGCCACCAGCTTCTACGAGGTCGATCTCGCCGAAGCCCTCACCGCGTCCGGCGACACCGACCCCAACGAAGCCTTCCGCTACTGGTGGCTGTTCCTGCGCCCCCACGCCTTCCAGCGCAAGGCCGACGGCCTGGGATGCTGGCTCGACGAACTCCTGCTCGGCTGCCGCGAGTACGCCAGGCGGCTGGGCGAAAGGCTCAAGGACCGCGTCTTCCTCACCATCTTCACCAAGCTCGCCGAGGGCTTCCTCAGCGACCGCAAGCAGCGCCTCGGCCTACTGACAGCTGCGCAAAGAAGTAAACTTTCACCCGTGTAGCGGCAACCCGGCGGCGGCGAAGAACGATTGAATCAGGTGGGGCTTTTGCCG
>JAYSSW010000008.1:0-11202 GCA_043720335.1 Planctomycetia bacterium | reverse complement strand
TCGCTCCACCCGTGGCTACATTCCGTTGCCCCTCCGGGGCAAGAAATGCCCAGTCAGAACGTGTGCATTTCCTCAACGATGCCTCGTTGACCGCGAGGAGAATAGACGGTGTCGCCCCGTCAATGCAAGCGGCGGAGAATGATGCTTCTCCGCCGCGATTCGGGCCGCCGTCGTGCCGGCTACTTCTCCTCTTTTGCTTTTTCCTTCTCCTTGGGCATCGGCGGGTCGGGGCGGAACTGGAAGAGCTGCGCCCCGGTCTGCTGCGGTCTCGTGCGCAGCGTGCCAAGCAGGATCGCGTACTGGCCGCGCAGCGTCTCGTCGTCGGCGGTTTTCTGGGCGGCCTTCACGTTGTCGAGCTGGTTGCGCGTGAGCATCAACCCGAACTTCTGAACATGACGATTCAACTCGACCGCGGCGGGGATGCGCAGCTTGCCTCGCTGCGGGTCGAGAGCGATTCCCGCGATCCGGTTCTGAATCTCCGGGCCAGGGATCGTGCCAAGAATCTCCAGGGCCAGCAGCGCGTCGTCGGGCGAGCGCAGCGCGGTCTGCAGGCTGTCGAGCGCGGGGCGGAGGTCGTAGCCGCGAATCTCGCCGCGAGCCATCCGCCAGAGGATGTCGAGCGAGACTTTGCTGAACATCTTGCGTTCCGCCTGCGTCAGCATCGCGCCTTGCGACGCCTTGATGCCGTTCTCCACGGCGCTCTTCAGATCCTCGGGCGCGGTCAGTTCGCCCGCTCGGAGGACGAAGACGTTGCGGTAGCGAGCCAAACTCCTCTGCACGCTGCGTTCCTTGTCGTCACCCTCGACGATCACGAAGATCGGCAGGCCGCCCTGGTCCGGGTCGGCACGAAGCTGGGCGAGCGCGAACGGCAGTTCCTTGCCAGCGACGGCGTGGTACAGGAAAATCGCGTCGAAGTCGGCCGACACCCGGAGCTGGTCGAACGCTTCCTTCAACGAATCGGAGACGACCGTGTTCAGCCCGGCGGCCTTCAGCTCCTTGCGAAGCGTCACCTTCTGGGCCTCCGGCACGAACAGCGCGAGCGCTTTCGGCTGATCGGACGACGCGACGAAGCGACTGCACACCTCAACGACGCGCGACCCAGCGACGGGCACCGGCGTGCCAGGGAGCCGCAGCATCGCCAGGGCGGCAGCGAACTGCACGCGGCGGTCGGTGTCGTAGAGCGCCCGCACGAGCCCGCGCGGCGCACCGCCGGAGTTGAGCCGGGCCGCCCGGGTCTCGCCGCGCTCGCCGAGCGCCTGGATCAACGGCAGAGCGACGGCGGGCTGGTGGTCGTCGAGCGCCTTTTCCAGCACGCTCATCACCAGTTCGCTGTCGATGGTCGCGAGCAGGTTCTGCAGCTTCGCCGGCATCGGCTTCGTCAGCGACTGGTCGAGTTCGCCCAGGTACATCCGCTCCAGCAGCAAACTGAGCAGGATCGACTGCGCAGGCTTGTAGGTCGGGTCGAGGTCGAGCGCCTGCCGGGCGTAGCGGGCGCCGAAGAACTCCTCGGCCTGGAGCGGCGAGAAGACGACCGGCTTGGTCGAGATCTCCTTGCCGTTCCAAGGCCAGACGCGGATCGGCTGGCCCGGCGCGAAGCGGATCTGGTGTCGATAGTACTTGTCGGCGAGATCGACGAGGACTTCCTTCGCCGGCGGAAGCATCGTCTCGTCGGTGCGGGTCAGCACGGCCAGCGTCTCGCGCGCCCTCGCCCGCACGGCTACGGGATACTGCTTCGAGGCCGACAGGTGCCAGAGGTAAGGGACCGCGCGCTGGTCGCCGCGCCGCTTGACGAGGTCGAGCAGCAGCAGCCGAACATCGGTGTCCTTGGCGTCGGACTCGTCGGCGGCCTTCAGGACCTCGAGGTAGGCGGGGACGGTTTCGGAATCGAGCTTGAGCATCGTGTCGAAGATGCGGAAAGCGAGCGACCGGCCGAAGTTGTTGCGGAGCGATTCGACGAGGTACGGGACGCAGCGCTCCTTGGTGCGTTTCAGCTCCTGGAACGCGAACGCGCGTTCCTCGACGAGCGGGGCGTCGAGCTGCTTGATGAACTTGCGGATGCGTTCGGGATCGCTGAGATGCTTCTCCAGCGCCGCCGACAGCCGATCGATCAGCAAATCGACGCTTTCGACGGCTTCCTTCTGGAAGGGGGGATGGTCGGACCACTTCTTCACGTCGCGCAGGCGGAGGAACGCCGACAGCCCCTCGGCGTTCTCGATGCGGACGAGGTCCTTGTCGGTCTCCTCGGGGGGATCCTTGGCGAGCATCAGCTTGAGATGGAGCGCGGCGAGGTCGAACTTGCCCAGTTCCATCTCGAACTTCATCGCGGCCCAGAACTCCATCGCCTTCTCGGGCCGTTTGAAGAAGAGCCGATACTCCTCGTCGGCTTTCTGCAGGAGCTGCAGCGTCTTCTTCTTGTTGATGATTTCCATGTCGGGCTTGTCGTCCTGCGCGCGTGCGGACGCGGAGAGCAGCAGAGCCGCGCAGGCGCCGAACGCGAACAGGAGCCGAATCGTCGCGGAGAACAAGGGATGCTCCTCGCCAAGTGAAAACCGACCCGAAGCAGGAGCTTGGTTGTCCGTGCTTCTGCTAGGAGATTTCGACTTCCTGCCGGACCAGATCCTCGAACGTCTCTCGGCGGCGGATCAGATGATGCTCGCCGCCCTCGACCAGAACCTCGGCGGCGCGGGGCCGGCCGTTGTAGTTGGAACTCATCGCCATGCCGTAGGCGCCGGCGCTGAACGTCGCCAGCAGTTCGCCCCGGTGCAGCGGCGGCAGGTTGCGTCCCTGAGCCAAAAAATCGCCCGACTCGCACACCGGGCCGACCACGTCGCACTTCTGCGTGCCAGGAATCTCCGCCTCGTAATCCTCCGGCGGCGCCGGCATGTCGGCGGCGGGAGTGACGGGCCAGACGCGGTGGAACGAGCCGTACAGCGTCGGGCGGATCAGATCGTTCATCGCCGCGTCCTGGATGACGAAATGCTTGCCTCCCGAATCTTTCGTGTAGACGACCCGGCTGACCAGGATGCCCGCGTTGCCGACGATGAAGCGGCCCGGCTCCAGCACCAGCCGGCAGCCCGACTTCTGCACGCCCGGCACGATCACCTCCGCGAACGCGGTCGCCGGCAGCGCCTCCTGCTTGCGGTAGTGGATGCCGAACCCGCCCCCCATGTTCCACAGGTTGATCGTGTGCCCCTGCTGGCGCAGCTTCTCGATCAGCACCAGGCCCTTCTCGATCCCCTGGCGGTACGGCTCGGCCGACAGGATCGGCGAACCAAGGTGCATGTGCAGCCCCACAATCCTAACATGGGGATGCCCGACCACCTGCGACGCAAACTCCAGCACCGTGTCGATATCGAGGCCGAACTTGACGCCTTTGACGCTGGTGTCGGTTTTCGCGTGCGTTTTCGGCGGCAGGTCGGGGTTCACCCGCAGCGCGACGTTCGCCACGCGCCCCATCGAGCGTGCCACTTCGCCGATGGCGAGCAGCTCCCCTTCGCTCTCGACGTTGAAGAGGAAGACGTTGTTTTCGAGCGCGGTGCGGATCTCGACATCGGACTTGCCGACGCCCGCGAAGACGATCTTCGAGCCGGGGCAGCCCGCTTTCAGCGCGCGGAACAGCTCCCCGCCGCTGGTCACGTCGCAGCCCGCGCCTTGATCGACCATCAGCTTGGCGAGGTGGATGTTGCCGTTGGTCTTGATGCTGTAGCAGATGAGCGGCTCCAGCGCCGCGAAGGCGGTCTGGATCTGCTTCAGGTGGTGCAGCAGCGTCTTCTTGCTGTAGACGTAGAGCGGCGTGCCGTACTTCTCGGCCAGCTCGGCCACCGGCACGTCGTCGCAGTGAAGGATTCGTTGGCGGTACGCGAAATGATCCATGGGTTCCTACTCCACCTCGGCGATGACATGATGCGGGTCGCGCGGGAAAATCCTCTGCTTGCCGCAATCGACGATCAAATCCAAATCTTCGAGAACGATGGCTCCGATCAGGGCGGTGTCGCGGTCAGGCTCCAGCAGAGCACGGAACGTGCTGCGCCGGCCGAGCAGCTCGACTTCGACCTGCTCCACCATCTGCCTTTGGGCAACCCGCCGGTCGGCGTAGCGAACCGTCGCGTCGCCGATTCTCGTCAGGCCCAGGAAGTCCGCCACCGCGGTCGGCAGAACCAGGTAGTTCGCATCCGTGTCGATGACGGCCCGCACCTTCAGCCGCCGCACTTCGTCCGCCGGGATGGCGTTGAAGCGATGGAGCTGCACGTCCTGGTTGTTCGCCAAATCGACTTCGACGGTGATTTTGCCCATTTCCGCGACCTCGATGTGAGCCACAAATCGAATCCGTTAATGTTCAGTCACCCGTTCCTCAATGGATGCGTCATGCAGCGACGGGAAGGGCGAGGCTCCTGCCAAGCCGTGAACCGTGCGAAGATTCGGCTTCCGATGCTCGCAGGTGTATCCGGCGCTTCGCTGCTTGCCGCAATCGACGATCAAATCCAAATCTTCGAGAACGATGGCTCCGATCATTCACACTTCGGAATCCTGCGGTATCGCTCTTCCAGATCGGCCAGGATTTCCGCGAGCGTCCGCCCGTTCGGCAGCGACTCGCGGCGCTGGAGCTCGGCTTCCGTCAAGACTGGCACCGGAACCGGATCGCTGGTCGCTGCGGGCTCATTCGACCAGCTCAAAATCTTCTCGGACCGCTCGTTGTACACGATCAAGCCAAGGCCAAGTTCCTCGATCAACATGCTCCCCATTTGCTCGCCGAACCCTTCGTGGAACGTTACGTCCTGGACAGCGAGGTAGAGGACGCGATCCGGTTCCTGCGTTGCCAAAACGCTGCGATAGAGGATGAATTCGCCGAGCGCCTTGGCCAAATCTTCGACCTCGAACGCGCCGACAGCGTCCTGGATCTCAATCGCGATCTTGCGGCCCGCCTTCTCGGCGCTGAGATCGATATTGAAGTCGTGCCGGTCGAACCGAACGACGTGCGGATCGTGCGTGATCCTCCAGCCGTCTTTCTCAAGCGCGTTTCGGAAGGGCTGGTGGAACAAATCGCGGGCTGGCATCGCTCGTTTCTCCTCGCAACGACTCCTTGCATTTTAGCAGACTTTCGCGGGTTTGTGTGCGTGTTGCGCCGGGCTGCGGACGCTACTTCCCCTTGCTGTCGTGGGCGCGGACGCTGAACAGGTCGAAGCGGGTGCGGGCGTCGGCCTTGGTCCACAGGCCCGTCCTGCCGGCGGCGGGAATCGCGTCGTCCTCGGCGTCGAGCAGCTTCTTGTCGTCGAAGGAGCATTCGATCTTGCTGCCAACATGTTTGATCGAAAGCTGGGTCCAGGCGCCGGGCGCGACTTTGATTTTCTCGGCGGTCGCCAGCTGGATGCGCTTGCCGTCGACGACCTTGTACAGACGGTAGTTGTCTTCGAGGGGGTTCATGCGGGCGACGTAGTAGTTCTTGGCGTCCTGGTAGCGCCAGACGACGCCGCCCCCCTGGTCGACGTCGCCGAGCACGGCCTTGAAATGGACGGAGATTTCCACGTCCTTCGCCTTGGTCCCGTCGAGGACGCAGAGGTTGAACATCGTGCGCGGGCTGGCGGCGGTCTGCGCCAGGACGTGCCCGGACTTCGACGGCGCCGTCTCGTCGGTCTGCACCTTCCAGACGCTCCCTTCGCCCTCGCCCGCCCGCTCCGCTTTCCAGTGCGGCGGCAGCTTGCCGACGTGCTCCTTCGCGAAGGTGATGCCCGACGGCTTGGCGTCGCCCGCCTGCGACGACGTGGATTGCGTGAGCAGCAGTGCAGCGAAAAGCCAGCGCATGACGATCCCTCCCGGACGCGATCGAGTTGATTGAGACCGGGAAAGTCTATGGATTGGCCGTCGCCCGCTGGACGGGCCGGCGCTGCTGGAGCATCCGCAGGACGAGATACGCCCCCAGCCCCGCGACGAGGTGCTTCAGCGTGTGGCCGCTGACGAAGCCGGCGCCGGTGTAGACCTGCTGGTCGAAGGTTTCGAGCAGCTTCGCGATCACGTAGCAGCCCAGTGAGGCGATCAAGTCGCCGGTGCGCGTGTAGCGCGGCGGGAAGGACAGCAGCAGGAGGGGCAGCACGATCAGCGGGAAGAACTGCACGACGTAGTACGGGCGAAGGTCGCCCACTCCGTGTCGTTCGCTCCAGTCCCAATAAATCACGCTCGCCGCTCCCAGCAGGCAGAGCGGCCCCAGCAGCCACTTCGCGCAGCCGACGTTCAGCCGTTCGGCCAAGACGCTCGTGAACAGCCCCATGAACGCGAGCGTCAACGGCAGCCGATCCCATGTCAAGCGCTCGTTGGTCGGGTCGGCGTGGTAGTACGCGGAGCCAATGCCAGTCAGCACCAGCCCGATGAAGTACGCCCAGAACGGCCAGCGTTCGATCGGATCCACAAACGCGCCAGGCCGACGCGACGCGGCACCCGCCATGTACCACAGCCCCCACAGCCCGACCATGACGAACGGCGCGTTCGAGACGACGTTCAGCGCGTGCGGCACGCCGATCATCGGCCTCTGATCCGCGAAGTCGTGGTACCACGCTGGCTGCGGCAGCGGTGCCGCGAGGAGCAGAAAACCGCCGATCACGGCGAAGGCGAACGCGAGCAAACCAACTTGGCGAATCGACATGGCGTGGCTTCCCGGCGGAAAGTTGCGGCGAACCGTCACGCATGTTAGCGACTGCTAACTAGATTGCCAAGGGCAGAAGATGGATCCAGGTGCGGCAGCGATCCCGCAACGAAAAAAGCCCGCGGATCGTGTCCGTGGACTTTTTGAATCGCGTTGTCCGAAGGGCTACGGGAAGAGGAAGACGCCGCCGACGATGACGCTCCCTTGGGCCGCGGCGCCGGTCCAGCTCCAAGGCTCGCAGTAGTAGAGCAGCGGTGAAGGATCGCCCGGCAGGCACTTGCCCGCGCT
The DNA here is from genome assembly GCA_043720335.1 of Planctomycetia bacterium. Classification (GTDB taxonomy): domain Bacteria; phylum Planctomycetota; class Planctomycetia; order Gemmatales; family Gemmataceae; genus JAYSSW01. The sequence goes on along the minus strand of JAYSSW010000008.1, from coordinate 4,280 downwards.
GGTTTCGCCGTGTTCGTGGGGGCGCGTCCAGTAGTGGTAGGGCAGGAGGGCCATGTCGTAGTAGAAGATGCCAAGGCCGATGACGGGCTGCGCCGCCCCGAAGTCCCAGCCGCCTCGCTCGAAGTTCGGCTGCTCGAACAGCAGCTTGCGGTGGCTCACATACGACGGTTCGACGGTCGATTGGGCGCGCGGGAAGCTGCGCGCCTGGTACGTGTCCTTGCTGACGGGAACCTGTTGCGGAAACAGCACCGGAGCGGAGCCGAGCCGCGACTTGGCGTCCTGGCGGATGCGCTCGAAGAACTGCCTCTCCGACTCGCGGCCGAACAGGCGGTCCGGGTCGGGCAGTTCGGGCCGGATGAAGAAGTCGATCTGGTCGTCGTTCGTCTTCTCGCGCGACCCCGACTGCGTCGACCGGGAAACCTCGCGCGGGTAAACCGCCTTGTCTCCCTGGGCGGCGGGCTGCTTCTCCTGGTAGATGATCGGCTGCACCCGGGGCAGCGCGGACGACGGGGTCGGCCTCGACACCGGCACGAAGCGCGGCGAGTCGGGCATGATGGACGTCTGCTGTCCGTGCGCCAGCCCCGGCAGGGCCAGCCCCGCGAAGCAGGCCCCGGCGAGAAGGACGCTAGTGATCCTCCGCGCCGGCGCCTTTGTTCGCCGTGGTGTAGTTGGGCGCTTCCTGCGTGATATAGATGTCATGCGGATGGCTCTCCTGCACCGTCGCCGCCGTCACCTTGATGAAGCGGCTGCGGGTGCGCAGTTCCTCGATGTTCCGGGTGCCGCAGTAGCCCATGCCGGCCCTGAGGCCCCCCACGAGCTGGTAGATGAACGGAGCGAGGCTCCCCTTGTACGGGACACGCCCCTCGACCCCTTCGGGCACCATCTTGCCGGTGCCGCTCCCCGACTGCCGGTAGCGGTCGCTGGAGCCTTGCACCATCGCGCCGAGCGATCCCATCCCTCGGTAGCTTTTGAAGCTGCGGCCCTTGTAGATGATGATCTGGCCTGGGCTTTCCGCCAGACCCGCCAGCAGTCCCCCCAACATCACGCAGTGCGCCCCGGCGGCGAGCGCCTTGGCGATGTCGCCCGAGTAGCGGATGCCGCCGTCGGCGATGACGACCGCGCCGCTGCCTGCGATGCCTTTCACCGCGTTGTCGATCGCGGAGATCTGCGGAACGCCGACGCCGGAGATGATCCGCGTCGTGCAGATCGACCCGGGGCCGATGCCCACCTTCACCGCGTCCGCCCCGGCGTCGACCAGCGCCTTGGCCCCGTCGCTGGTGGCGACGTTGCCCGCGATGACGTCGATGTCGTAGCGCTTCTTCAGGTTCCGTACGGTCTCGATCACGTTGCTGGAGTGGCCGTGCGCCGAATCGACGACGAGGACGTCGACCTCGGCCTTGATGAGCGCCTCGGCCCGTTCGTAGTCGTAGACGCCGATGGCCGCCCCCGCCCGCAGCCTCCCGCGCAGATCCTTGCAGGCCGACGGGAAGTTCATCATCTTGTCGATGTCGCGGATCGTGATCAGGCCCTTCAGTCGGTAGTTATCGTCCACGAGGAGCAGTTTCTCGACTTTATTCTGCGTCAAAATCCGCTCAGCCGCTGCAAGCGTGATATCTTCGCGCGCCGTGACCAGCTTGTCCTTGGTCATCACCTCGGAAAGCGGGCGGTCCTTGTCGGCTTCGGTCATGAAACGCAGGTCGCGGCGGGTGATGATGCCTTTGAGGAGGCCGTCGATGGTGATCGGCACGCCGCCGATGTGGTTCTCCTCCATGATCCGCTTGGCTTCGCCGACCTTGTCGGTCGGGGGCATGGTGATCGGGTCGGTGATGATGCCGTTCTCGCTGCGCTTGACCTTCTCGACCTCGCGCGCTTGAAGTGCGATCGGCATGTTCTTGTGGATAACGCCGAGGCCCCCCTCCTGGGCGAGCGCGATGGCCAGCTCGCTCTCGGTCACCGTGTCCATGGGCGACGACAGGACGGGGATGTTGAGCTTGATGCGGCGGGTGAGCTGGGTGCGCACATCGACGTCCTTGGGCAGCACGTCGCTGTAGCCGGGTTCGAGGAGAACGTCGTCGAAGGTGATGCCTTGATAAGCGATGCGGTCCTGCATGGTGAAAGCTCCCGGTGAAGGAGAATTCTTGGATGTTATACGAACCGGGCAACCTTCCTGAACACTCTCGGTGAAACGTGGTGCATCCTCGGATCGTGGCCGCTCGCTCCCGCTGACCTTCGCGACGCATCTCCTCGACGGAATCGCAAGACGACGAACCGACCGAATTGCAACGGCAGGCGCGAGCCGGGATCAGGGGCTTGGGGCCGTCATTCTTGCGACGCGCCGGACATTCAGCATGACGACCAGTTGGCGGTTCCGCACCTCAAGCGGCGCCGACATGTCGAACTCGTACCGCTTGGGGTGAAGCTGCTGAAGGGAGTAGCCGGCCATGTCGCAGACGCGCGGTTCGACATGCAGCTTGCCGTCCAGGAACTTGTTCACGCCAGGGCAGGATTCGCGGTCATCGAACGATGCGACGAGCAGGTCCTCCACGGCTGCGTCGATCTTCGCCGGCTCCTTGGGTTCCTTCACGGCCCGGTAGTACGAACGCTTCAGGCCGAGGGTCTCGACGATCTCTAGCCGCAGCTTGACGTCGCGCTTCCGGAGGTTGTCGGCCAAAGCGCGGATCGCGGAAACCTCGCCTGCGTGCGCGAGAAACTCTCCGACGCGGTACGACCATGCTTCTGGTTTCATGTCGTGGACCTTGTCGCTGGTGCTGGGATCGATGTTGATTCTCCACCAAGCTATCGCGGCTGACAGCCCTTCGGGGCGCCCGCGCTCATGCAGCGCCTCGGAGGCTTGCAGACGTGACGGAGCCAAAGGCCCGTTCTTCATCTCGTCCAGCAGGAACTGCAAAGACGCATCCTCCTTGAATCCCGCGACCAGCCGAACCAGCCCGGCTCGCACGTCGCCATCCCTCGCCGCCCCGGCGCCTCGGATCAGCGCCGCCAGCGCGTCGCGCGGGTGCCTTTCCACCAAGCGTTCGCCCAGCGCGCGGCTCCTGAGGTCGCCGCGGTCAATCGCGTCGATGAGGAACCTCTTCTCGCCCTTCTTCTGAAGCTCGGCGTGCCAGGCCGCGATCTCGGCGCGGGCCAGTTCCGTCCCTTTCAGGTCATCGCCCTCCGCGGAGTAGTATGGCTTGTCGAAACGCACGCCCGCGATTTCCTCGATGATGGTCCGCGCGCAGGTGCCCACGCTCAGCACGTTGTGCGAGAAGAAGAAACTGCGGCCGAATTCGACCGCGCGCGAATGCCGCTTGTCTTCAAGCACTTCGAGGAGCTGGGGCACCGCTTCGTAGCCCATCTCCACGAGGCGATGCGCCGGAGTGTCCCTTCGGCGCGACAGTAGCCTGAAAATATCGCAGTGGCCCGGCTGGGTGTACTGCTCCCCCGGCTGATCGCGAAGCTGGAAGACCAACTCGGCGATCTTCTCCCTGCGGGTGAGCTGGTCGAAGGGCTTCCCCTTCCCGCGAATCGCAGCGTGGTCCTCGTCCTCCTGCACCATCCGCTTCAGCGTCGCGGCGAACTCCGCCGCGTTGGCGTGATGCGGACTTCTCGGAAAGTTCGCCACGATTCGCTCGAAATGCCCGAGCAGTTCCCGTCTCGATTTTTCCAGGTCCCCGAACGAGATCACGCCGCGCCACATCTCCGTGTGGGCGAGGTCGCGGGCGATCTTCTCCTGCAGCGATTTGGCCGGCTTCTCGCGGGCTTCGGCCGTCCAGTCGTACTTGGGGTTCTTCGCCTGCTCGTAGAGCTTGGCGGCCGCTCCGTCGAGGCCGCGCTGCGAGCAGCGCCACGCCATCACGAAGAGTTGCGAGCGCTCGCAGAGATGGGGGCCCATCCATCGTGCGAGCGGCTTTCGCGGCTTGGGGTCTTCCTTGCCCGTGGGCGTCGTGCCCGCCAGCAGTGTTGAAGCCTCTTTCGCCAGGTCCAGCACCTCGTAGTCGACGTGTTCGTGAGGCGGGGTGTTCGCTGGCGTTTTCGTGTAGGTCAGCGATTCCAGGCCAAGGGCTTGGATTTTGAACGACTTGCCGCTCTCCGACAGCAGGAAACCGTACTGGTAGCTGTTTTCGGAGGGGGCGTCGTGGCGTTGTTTCGTCCAGTGCCCGGTGGCGACCAGGACGAACGGCGCGTCCTTGATTTCCGGGTATCCGAGCTTCGTCATCCATTCGAACGCCTGACGGCGCTCGTCGGCGATGTTTGGCTGCGCCTTCTCGCCGCAACATGCA
>JAYSSW010000007.1:0-5297 GCA_043720335.1 Planctomycetia bacterium | reverse complement strand
CGAGGACTGGTTCGACCGCTTCATCAACGGCTGGTGCCGGCTCGACATCCGTATCTCGTTCGTCGCCTGGATCTTCTGGGGCATCCTCTGGTGCCTGCGGAAAATCCTGGAGGGCCTGCGCTTCACCATCGCCTACTTCAAGCTCGCCCTCAGCCGGCAGATGGAGTTCAACGCCGACCTCGTCGCGGTCAGCCTGGCGGGCAGCGACGCGCCGGTGCATCTGCTGCACAAGTCGATCTTCGCCGACGAGTGCTTCACGCAGACGGTGGAGGACTTGAAGATCGCGATGGACCACCATCTCTACACCAGCGACCTGTTCTTCCACCAGAGCCGGGCCGCCGACTACCTGCGGATGCGACGCAAGGACGCGACGCTTGGCATTCCCCCTGCGCTGCCCTCGAACCCGGCCAAGACGACGCAGGTCTTCAAGGACGAGGACCACCGCCTGGCCGAGATGTGGTCGACGCACCCGTCGAACTTCGACCGTGAGGAGAACGCCAAGGACATCTACCTCCGCACCGAGTTCGACGAGCGTTCACCGTGGCTGCTGTTCGACCAGGTGGCCGAACTGCGCGAGAAGGTGACCTACAAGTTCTACCGCTACTTCTTCAAGATCGCGAAGGACGTGATCCTGGCGGACCCGGAGGAGATCCAGGGATTCATCGACGACGAGCGCTCGGAGACGACCTACGACTCGAAGTACCAGGGCCTTTACGACAGCCGCAACCTGCTGCTTCCCGACGTGTACGAGCTGGCGCAGGAGGCGAAACGGCTGCCGCTGAGCGTCATGCAGCTGCTCGACACGCACAAGAACCTGTACCGCGCCGAGGTGAAGCACAAGGCGCAGCTCTACGGCAAGCGGATCGAGGAGCAGCGGTTGCTCTCCGCCATCGTGCAGCGACGCTACATGCCGCCGAACGAGGAGATCGAGTTCCGCGGCGAGATCTACGACCTCGACGAAGCGAAGACGCTGTTCAAGAAGGTGGAGAAGGAGCTGAAGAACGACAACAAATGGCTGGGCGAGCTGGACAAGGAGGTGTTCATGGTCCACTTCCAGATGGCGCTGCAGATCAGCCAGGAAATCGCCGAGGATCTGTTCAAGCGCTACCGCTTCCACATGGAACTGCAGAACATCTGGTGGGACTTGACCAGTTCGGGCGGCGCCATCGACGAAGCGATGTACATTCTGCGGGCGGCGCAGGCGGGCACGTTGCCCCCCGACGAGTTCCGCGAGGCGCTGGGCCTGTTCCGCGAGGCGTACAAGATGCTCAAGGAGTCGCTGAAGACGGCCGAGGAGCTGATCCTGCCGCCGCTGAAGAATCTGCAAGCCGGGCAGCCGGTGCGCGACTTCCTGCTGGAGAAGAAGCTGGTGGAAGGCTTGAGCAAGTACGACAATTCCATCTCGGGCAAGTGGCTCGACAAGTTCCTGCGCCAGCTGGACGAGGTCAAGAAGAAGATCAACCGGATTCACTTCAAGAGCCTGGGGGGCATTCTGGTCTTGCAGGAAAAAACCGCCGCCGAATGCCAGCGCCGCTGGACGCCCGCAGCCGCGAGCCTGCCGTTGGCGCAGTGAACGCAGTGAACGCAGTGAACGCAAGCCACACACCAGCATGGCCTTGCAGCTTCGGGATGGGAAGCCAAGCCCATAGCACACCAAACTGGTGCTTTTTGGGAACTTTCCGAAGAATCGTTGCGTCGAAGGGGTGAAAACGTGCTAAAAAGAACAGAGACAGCCTGCGGCGGTCTCCTCCACCCTAAACACAAGGCCCAGGTCGTCCGATCTGGCGGGCACACAACTCCGAAAGCGGTGATCCCATGGCGAACGAGATGAATCGTCGGCACTTCCTGAAGCATGTCGCGGGCTCCTCCTTGATGGCCGTCCCCGCCGTGCAGTTCATCCGCAACATCCAGGCGAACGCCCAGGAGATGCGCCGCCAGAACAAGAGCCTCATCATCGTCAACCTCGGCGGCGGGGCGGCGACGATCGACATGTGGGACCTCAAGCCCGGCCGTCCGACCGGCGGCCCGTTCCGCCCGATCAACACCACCGCCCAGGGGGTGCAGATCTCCGAGCACATGCCGCTGACCGCTGCCCAGTTTCGGCACCTGGTCGCCATCCGCTCGCTGACGACCACCGAAGGCGACCACATGCGTGGCACCCAGCTCATGCACACCTCGTACACGCCGAACCCCGCCATCGCCTACCCGTCGATCGGCTCGGTCGCCGCCCACGAGATCCCCAAGCTCGCCAACTACCGCGACATCTCGCTGCCCGCCTACATCTCGGTCGGCCGCAACGACGGCCCCGGCTTCCTCGGCATGAACTACGGCCCGTTCACCGTCCAGCAGCCCGGCACGACTCCCGAGAACATCCGCGCCCCGCAGAGCCTGGGCACGGGCAACGACCTCGAAGACCGCGTCCGCCGCCGCCAGCGCCTCTTCTACGAACTCGAGAACCAGTTCTACGGGGAACGCGCCGCCCACCTGACCGGCGACGCCCGCGCCCGCTTCTCGGACCCGTCGAAGGCCCACCGCGAAGTCTACCAGAAGGGCTTCAGCCTGGTCGCTTCCCGTGAAGGCCAGGTCTTCGAGCTCCGCAACGAGACCCCCGCCTTGATGGAGGAGTACGGCGCCGCCGGCGTGGGTGCCAACAACTTCGGCCGCTCGGCCATCCTCGCCCGTCGCCTGGTCGAAGCCGGCGTCTCCGCCGTCGAAATCAGCCTCGGCGGCTGGGACACGCACAACCAGAACTTCAACGCCCTCTCGACCAGCAACCTGCCCACGCTCGACAAGGGCATCGGCACGCTGGTCAAGGACCTGGTCCAGCGCGGCCTGTGGCAGAACACCGTCATGATGGTCATGTCCGAGTTCGGCCGCACCCCGCGCATCAACCAGAACGTCGGCCGCGACCACTGGTCGCGCTGCTGGTCGGTCGTCGTCGGCGGCGGCGCCATCCGCGGCGGCCAGGCCTTCGGCAGCACCGACGAGGACGGCATGTCGGTCGCCAACAACCCGACCCGCGTCGGCGACCTGTTCGCCACCGTCTACCGCGGACTCGGCATCGACCCCGCCACCCAGGTCCGCGACGCCATCGGCCGCCCCTTCGGCATCGCCGGCGGCAACGGCCGTCCCATCGAGCAGTTGTTCTAACGCCAGCGGAACGCCGGATCGAACACGGGGAGGGACTTCAGTCCCTCCTTCTTTTTTCCTTTTTTCAGACCGTCTTGTTTTCTTGAATTTCGGTCGCTAAGATGACCATCGTGATGGGGAATAGTGTAACGGTAGCACAAATGCCTCTGGAGCATTTTGTCTAGGTTCGAATCCTAGTTCCCCAGTCTTTTTCTCGTGCCGAATCCAGAGTGGCACCATTCAACGCGGGCCGGTGCTGCAAAGCACCGGCCTTTTTATTGTTCGAGACCCTTTGCATTCCTCACTTCTGCGAAGTTATTCTCGAAGGCCATACTTTTAATGAGTAGAACATGCTCCAAGCAGCGAAGAATGAGGTTGCGCGTCATTTCGCGCCACCTGAAGTGTAGGTCGCGTGCGGCCATACTGGCACTGCGCGGGCAGTTAAGCAAAGCGCAGCAATGCTACTTCGCGAGCGCCGTTCCGCGTTGCTAAACGATGTGACGGGTCAGATTCCCATCGAGGAGACTTCCCCCATGAGAATAGACCGCTTGGAACTAAAGAACTTCAAGAAGTTCGACAACGCAACGTTTGAATTCACTCGTCCTATAAGCGCGCCGCCGAACGCGGGGTCGTTCCATGTTCTCATCGGCGAGAACGGCACTGGCAAGACGACGATTTTGGACGCTGTAGCGGTGGCGCTGGGCGTGTGGCTGGAGAAGGTGCCGGACTCGTTGCTCGCCAACAGCCATCGTCGGCTGAAAAAGGAAGACAAGCGGCTCATCGGCACCCTGCAAGGTGACCGAGTGCAGTTCCAGCACGTGCAGGAAACCATGTTGGTGCAGGCTACGGGGGCAATCCTCGATCAGACGAATGCCACCTGGGGCCAGTCACTACTTGTGGGCAGGACCAAGGTCAGCAACGTCGCGTCGAAAGACGTGCTCGCCAAGATATGGTCGGCTTACGAAAGTATTTCCCGTGGCGAGCACGTGTTGTTGCCCATTATCTGCTACTACGGGGCCGGTCGGGCATGGCTGGCGCACAACGAGCGCAACAAGGCGAAAGCCAAGTCGAATGGCCCGGCAAACCGTTGGGAAGCCTTTTACGACTGCCTGAATGAGCGCATTCGCGTTTCAGACCTGGCGCGCTGGTTCCGGGGCGAACATATCGCGATGGGCAACCAGCAGGGCCGATACCGGCCGGGATTCGAGGTCGTCCGTCGCGCCGTGCTCGCATGCATTCCCGAAGCGGACAGAATTTGGTACGACAGCGACAGCGAAGAAATCGCCCTGTCGATCAACGGGAACGCCCAGCCCTTTGGCAATCTAAGCGCAGGCCAGCGCGTCATGCTGGCTCTGGTAGCCGATCTGGCGATCCGCATGGTGACTCAGAACAACAATCTGGTGCCGTCCGATGTGCTTGGCCCGGAGGACGAGCCAGTGCCTCGCGTGTTGGCGCAAACGCCGGGAGTCGTGTTGATTGACGAGCTGGATGTGCATTTGCATCCGAAGTGGCAACGTCAAGTCAGCGGAGATCTCAAACGGATCTTCCCAAGAATTCAATTCATCACCACAACACATTCACCGCAGGTAATCGGCGGGGTAGAGCCGTGGGAGATCGTCCGTCTTCTGGTGGATGGGGGCCATGACGTGCCCGCACAATCGTTCGGCATGGACACAAATTGGATCTTGGAAGTCTTGATGGATACGGATAAAGAAGAGCCTGGTGTGAAGCACGCCATTGAATCGATCTTTGCCTTGATCGCGGCACGTAAGTTGGACGATGCACTGGTCCAGGTGGTAGGATTGCGGCAGCGGATCGGCAACAGCGAAATGTTGCAGCGCGCAGCTTCGACCATTGAACGTATACGGATGTTGAACAAGTGAGGCACATCCAGAAGCAGACTCAGCCTCCCGAAGCTATCCGCGAGTGGCGCACGGTCCAGCTGCCGGTTGGCGTCAACTTGAGCTATCCCAACTTCACGCGCAAGCCGGAACTGCGTGCGGAGTTGATCCGAGACCAGTTCGGACTGTGCGCATACACAGGCACTCCAATCGACGAGCGCCTCGTCGGCTATTACGCCGGCTCGAAATATGCTCTATAATGCTACTGTAGGCCACATCGCCCGACAACTCCTTCGCCCTATTGGAGGCGAGTCATGCCGATCTCAT
>JAYSSW010000006.1:0-2480 GCA_043720335.1 Planctomycetia bacterium | reverse complement strand
CCTGGCAAGGAAGGCTTCAAGGACGGCTTCGGCAAGGGCAAGGAGGGCAAAGGCGGCATGGGCGGCGCCGCGCGCAACCCCGTCGCCCTCGACCCGCTTGTCGGACTGGACGACGCCCGCAAGCCGCTGCGCAGCAAGCTGCTCGCCGTCCCCAGCCTGAAGGCCCGCTACCTCGACCATGTCCGCGACATCGCCGCCAACTGGCTCGACTGGAACAAGCTCGGCCCCCTTGTCAAGCAGCACCGCGCGTTGATCGAGAAAGAAGTCGAACTCGACACCCGCAAGCTCTACACGCTCGAACAGTTCCGCAAGACCACCGCCGACGTGGCTCCCGACAAGGAAAAGGACAAGGGCCAGCCGATGCCCGGCGGGTTCGGCGGCTTCGGCGGCCCCGGCGGCGGGCTCAGCCTCCGCGCCTTCGCCGACCAGCGCCGCGAGTTCCTCCTCAACCACCCGGCCATCAAGAAGAAGGCCGCTGCCGCCACCGAGTAGTGTGGTTGAAGATCGTTGAACCATTCAGCCCTGCAGAGATGGCAAACCGTCGCTGCAGGGCTGCTTCTGTTACTACGCTCCTGAGCCCGAAGCGCCAGCGAGGCAGCACGCGCGGCGATGCGCAGGGGCCGGCGACTCGCGCAGCGAGAGCCGCATCGATCCCGAAAACGCCGTTCCTCGCTGCGCGTCGGCAGCCCCGACACGGGACGCCCGAATCGCATCGCCGCGCGTGCTGCCTCGCTGGCGCTGCGGGCTCAGGGGATGGAGCCGCTCAACTTCGCCGCGCGCAACCCGCATTCTCCGCGCGACCCGTCGCCCGCATCGTGGCGATTCCGCTTGCGCTCGCCGCGCTGGCGACGGAATGGGGTACACTTGCGCAGGGGACTGCGCTTCGCGTTCCCGCGTTCGCCGAGGAGTTGTCGCATGGGACTGTTGGCCGACTGGCAGATCCGCAAAGAGGTCAAGATCGACCCGTTCGCCGAGGAGTCGCACCGCCCCGGCGTCATCTCCTACGGCGTGTCGAGCTACGGCTACGACGTCCGCGTCGGCAGGCACTTCAAGGTCTTCACCAACGTCTACGGCGCCGTCATCGACCCCAAGCAGTTCAACCCGACCGCCTTCGTCGACATCATCGCCGACTCGTGCATCATCCCGCCCAACAGCTTCGCCCTGGCCGAGACGGTCGAAACCTTCGAGATCCCGCGCGACATGCTGGCGACCTGCCTAGGCAAATCGACGTACGCCCGCTGCGGCATCATCGTCAACGTGACGCCGCTCGAACCCGAATGGCGCGGCAAGATCACCATCGAGATCAGCAACACGACGCCGCTGCCCGCCAAGATCTACGCCAACGAAGGCATCGCACAGATCCTCTTCTTCCGCGGCGACGCCGTCTGTGAGAAGAGCTACGCCGACAAGAAGGGCAAGTACCAGGACCAGAAGGGCCTGACGCTCCCGTTCGTCGTCGGCGGCGCCCCGCCCGCGCCATGAAGCGGCTCCACCGCGTCGTGCTGCTCGTGTCGCTGATCCCGCTCTGCTGGTTCGCGATGATGGCGGTGCATGAACTGGGCCACGTCGGCGGCGCGTGGCTCACTGGCGGCGCCGTCGCGAAGATCGTGCTGCACCCGCTGACCATCTCGCGCACCGACCTGGCGCTGAACCCGCATCCGCTCGCCGTCACCTGGGCGGGGCCGCTGTTGGGCGTGCTGCTGCCGGTGCTGCTTTGGCTCCCCGCGCAGTGGCGGCGCTGGCCCGGCTGGGCGGTGCTGCGCTTCTTCGCGGGCTTCTGCCTGATCGCCAACGGCGCCTACCTTGGCGTCGGCGGCTTCGACCGCGTCGGCGACGCCGGCGACCTGCTGCGCCACGGAGCGCCGTCCTGGCAGCTCGTCGCGTTCGGCCTCGCCGCCGTCCCCGCCGGCTTCGCCTGCTGGCACCGCCTCGGCCCGCACTTCGGCTTCGGCGGCGAAGTCGATCCCCGCGTCGCCTGGACCTGCGCGGTGATGTTGGTGATTCTCGCGGCGCTGATGACGCGCTTTGGCGGCGAGTGAGCACTGCCTTGCCTTCCATCGACGGTTGATCGACCGCTGCTACAACCAGCGCGTTCCTGCGGGCATGCCCGACCGTTCGAGTTCTTCCTCGTCATTGAACTGGTTGGCCCACTGGATGACACGGCGGGTGATCTCGACGGCCTGCTTGCTCTGGATCGGGGGGAGCGGCTGGTTGAGGCCCAGGCCGAGATCGACGTTGAGCTTGCGCTGCACCACGTCGGCGGCGGCCAGGGCGATCTCGCGGTTGGGCAGCCGGGCCAGGTCGCGCAGCGCACTGGTGGCGGCGCCGGCCTGCATGCTGGTGGCGTGGTCGGCGAGGATCGTCTCGGCGGCGATCAGCCTGAGTGTCGCCGGGCTGCTGGCGGGGAGCATCCGTTCGAGCAGTTCGAGGGTGAGGGCATGGTGGCTCTGCAGCAGCTTGCCCAGTTCCAGCCGCAGGAT
>JAYSSW010000005.1:0-11215 GCA_043720335.1 Planctomycetia bacterium | reverse complement strand
GGGCAGCTCCGCCTTCTCCGACGTGGTCATCCGGGTCAGCTTCGGAGTCATCTCCGCCAAGTCATCCGCGGGCAGGATCCGACGTACCCGTGTGCCCTCCGCGGACGGCGCCGCACCGCAGACATCGCTTTTCAGGACAAAGTCCCCGATTGAATCCGCGAGAATCATCCCGCAGTTCTGTTGCATCACGCCGCGCGACTTGAGCTAATCCCTCGCAATCCGATTGACATCTGCGCATCTCAATCGCGAAGAATCGGTTTCCCCCAAGCCGCCGCCCTGGGCGGCGGAATTCATGTTCCACCGATAGAGGAAGCGATTTCAACGACATCGGGCACGGCCTCCGCTGCGCGGTCGGCGGCATCCGCTGCCCAGGGCAGCGGCTTGGGAATCGCTCGCCCGTTTCCTTCCGATCCTGCGCAAAGGATCGCGTTCACCCGCGCAGCCGGGCTTCGAGCAGCGTGAAACGCCGGCGCGTGTCCTGGCGCTGCACCGCGAGGGCGAGCGCCTTGCGGCTGCCGACCAGCACCACCAGCTTGCGGCCGCGCGTGATGCCGGTGTAGAGCAGGTTCCGCTGCAGCAGCAGATAGTGCTGCGTGTGCAGCGGGATCACCACGGCCGGGTACTCGCTCCCCTGCGATTTGTGGATCGTCAGCGCGTACGCCAGCGACAGCTCGTCGAGTTCGTCGAACTCGTACACGACCGGCTTGCCGTCGAACTCGACCGTCAACTCCTGGTCGCCGACGTCGATCTTGCGGACCCGGCCGATGTCGCCGTTGAAGACTTCCTTGCCGTAGTCGTTGACGGTCTGGATCACCTTGTCGCCGAGGCGGAACGTCGTGTCGAAGCGGGCGACCTCCGGCGACTCCTGGGCCGCCTGCGGGTTCAGCGATTCTTGCAGCAGTTGGTTGAGCTGCTTGACGCCCAGCTCGGAGCGGTTCATCGGCGTCAGCACCTGCACGTCGCGCAGCGGGTCGAGGCCGAACCGCTGCGGGATGCGATCGCGCACCAGCGCGAGGATCTTCTCCTGGATCGCGACAGGCGATTCGGCTTCGATGAAGTAGAAATCGCCGAGCTGGTCGGGGGGCGACGACTCGGGCATCGCGCCGGCGTTGACGCGGTACGCCGCGCGCACGATGCCGCTCTCCTGGGCCTGGCGGAAAATCTCCGTCAGCCGCACGAACGGCACCGCCCCCGATTGCAGGATGCTCGCCAGCACCGACCCCGGCCCGACCGAAGGCAGCTGGTCCACGTCGCCCACCAGCAGCAAACACGCCTTCGCCGGCAGCGCCCGCAGCAACTGGTGCATCAACGGCACATCGACCATCGACACCTCGTCGATGAGCAGCAGGTCCACGTCGAGCGGGTGGTCGGCGTTCCGCGTCGCGCCCCTGGCGTCGAATTCGAGAAGCCGGTGCAGCGTCAACGCCGCCTGCCCGGTCGTCTCGGAAAGCCGGCGTGCGGCCCGGCCCGTCGGTGCGGCGAGGGCGCAGCGCAGCTTCTTCGCCTGGACGATGTCGAGGATGCCGCGAACCAGCGTCGTCTTGCCCGTGCCCGGCCCGCCGGTGACGACGAGCACCTTGCGCGCGACCGCCTGGCGGATCGCCTCGCGCTGCTGAGGCGCCAGCGCGATCGCCATGCGTTTCTCGACCCAGCCAATCGCCGCCTCCACGTCGAAGCGAGGCAGCGGGTGCGCCCCTTCGCACAGCGCGTGCAGCACTTCCGCGATCCCTGTCTCGGCGCGATGCAGCGTTTGCAGATAAAGCCAAGGTTCCTCGACGAACCGCTTCTCGCGAACCAGCTCCTCCTTGCAGACGAGTTCTTCGACGGCCGCGTGCAGCACGTCGTCGCGCACGCCGGTCAGCTTGGCCGCTTCTTCGCGCAGCAGCGATTCCGGCACGCCGCAGTGCCCGTCGTCGCGGGCTTCCTGCAGCGCGTGCCGCAGCGCCGCTTGAGCGCGGAGAGGCGACTGCGGATCGACGCCAAGCCGCTGCGCCAGCTCGTCGGCGGTCTGGAAGCCGACGCCCCAGATGTCGGTGGCGAGGCGGTACGGGTTGGCCTTCACGAGATCGAGAGCGCGGTCGCCGTAGGTCTTGTGGATGCGGACGGCGCGGGCGGCGCCGACGCCGTTTGATTGGAGAAAGATCATGATGTCGCGGATGCTCTTCTGCTGCCGCCAGCTCTCGCGGATCTGGTGGATGCGGCGCGTGCCGATGCCTTTGATCTCCTTGAGGAAGGAGGGGCTTTCGTCGATGATCTCGAGGGTTCGCTTGCCGAACGCCTCGACGATCTTGTGGGCGTAGTGCTCGCCGATGCCCTTCACCAGCCCGGAGCCGAGGTATTTTTCGATGGCGTCGAGCGTGACGGGGGGCGCGGTCTGGAGCGTGTCGGCCTTGAACTGCCTGCCATGCTCGGAGTCGTACTGCCAGCGGCCCGTAGCTTCGACACTTTCGCCGGCGACCGCGCGGGCCGTCTGCCCGACGACCGTGACGAAACCGCGCGAACCGGGAGCGATGACGCGCAGCACCACGAACCCGTTGTCCGGGTTGTGGAAGGTCACGCGGTCAATCGTCCCGGCCAGCGTCTCGGGCATCGGAGCAGGCCTCGTTGCATGGGTGGAGTTTCAAACGGGATTGCGAACCGTCGCAGGGTGGGTCGACGAAGGAGGCCCGCCCTGCGCCTTCGGTCGCAGGAGGCTGATTCCGTCCCACGAGGTCTTCCAAGCGAAGGGCGCCCCGCGCAGCGACGCTTGTTTCGGCTCACCATGACTTGATGAAGCTGATGTAGTCGCGCCAGTGGGTGATCTTCCCCAGGCTGCACGTGTAGTGCATGATCCAGTACGACTCGAAGACCGTGTTCGTCGCCACGTGCCGGCCCGTGACGTGCCCGATGGCGACCACCGTGTCCCCCTGCGCGACCACCGTCTCGATGCGGGGGACCAGGTCGGCGAAGAGCGTGAAGTTGCTGGAGATGCGGACCAGCACGCGGTGCCTGCCGTGGTGGCTGCCGGCGAATTGGCTGCCGCGCGGGCCGACCACCTCGAAGACGATGCCGTCCGCCATGCACTCGGCGATCGCCGGCTCGTCCTGGGCCTCCATCGCCCGGTAGAACCGCAGCACCAGGGCCACGTTCGCCTTCTCCTGCTCCTTGGCGTGCAGGTTCGCGTCCCCCTTCTCGAAGGCGGCCTGGAACTGCGTGAAGAAATTGTCCAGGACCATCGAGCCGTTCATGGGCTGCTCCGCGCGAGAGGGAGAGTATCGGACCACTTGGCTTCCAGCGGACGGCAGGGCCGCCAGCGCGCGGCCACTCAGGCATGGCCTGCGCAGGCGGCGACGCAGGAAGACGCCGACGGTCGGGTTCACGCGACCTGCGCATGCACCGAAAGCAGGCCTGCCGGGATCGGGATGACCGTCCCCTGGTTGAGCGCGTCAATCGTTGCAGCAACCGATTGATCCGACGCAGCGGCGTTTTCCGGCGACAGCTTCAGAGTCACCGTCCCGTTGCTGGCTTCCTTGGACGCGATCCGCAGTCCCACGCCGGACAGGCCCAGATGGAACTGGCTGACGGACTGGTGCAGATCGTGCATGCCGAACGCCGCTTGGACCGCGCTCGCCTGCGGATCGAGCTGGAAGGTGAGCTGAAGCCCCGTGCCCCAGTCGCGTGCATCGACCTCGATGGCGGGACCCGTCTGTTTGCGGACCAGCAGCTTGCCGGCCTGCCTCGACTCCAGCGGCAGGTCCGAGCCCCAGGACGAGCAGTCCACTTCGATCGCGGGCTGCACGATCTTGCGTTTCACAAATCGGCCCCCATGATCGGACGTCTTCTCATTCATCGTGTCACTCCTGCAGCACTCGCAGCGAAACCACTCCGCCATGCAGATCGTCCGCATGGTTGGCTACCACGCGGAATTCATGAATCCCAGGCTGATGGATCGGCACGTCCTTGAGATGGAAGACCACTTCGAGGACCGCCAGCTGCTCGCCGCCTGGGAAAGCCTGCCTCGATGGCTTGCTGCGTCCCACGCGGATGCCCGCTTCGTTGCGCATCTCCACGCTCAGATTGAATTCGCCGACTCCATCGGTCAGTTGAGCACACAGCCACAGATCGTTCACCGAGAATCGCCCCAGCGACTCCCTCGGAATCCAGACCGTGTGCAGGGGTTCGGTGAGGATCCACGCGGCGGACTCGATGTCCAACGCGGCGTCTTCGCAGGGAAAGAACAATCGCACCATCGGCAGCACTCGGTCGGCCATGACAACTTCCCGTGTTGATGGATCGCCATCCCCTTCCTCTTTATCCTACGCCCCCAGCGCCTGGCGCTTCGCGTGGATGAACGCGACATGGTGCGGGATGTGGCTGATGCCGTAGCCCAGCATCTTCTCCAGCGAGATCGGGCCGCGCTCGGTGTGCTGGCCGACGCGCTGCAGCACGCTCTCGTCGCAGGTGCGCAGGATGCGCGCCATCTGGCTGCGCGTCGACTCGATGATGCGCAGCTCCTCCTCCAAGTCGCGCTCGTGGTACGCCAGCGCCGCGTGGAAGCGGTTCTCGTCGGCGCCGACCAGCGTCGGGGTTTCTTCCGCCACGATGCGCTTCATGCGGTCGGCCATGATCGGGTCGAAGTCGGCCAGGTGCGCCACCACCTCCAGCACGCTCCACTTCCCTTCGATGGGTCGTGTGACCAACTGATCGCGCGTCAGCCCCGCCACCGCCTGCCGCAGCAGCGCCGGCCCGGCCAGGTACTCTTCCACAAGGCTCGACAATTTCGACATGGCGTGTTCTCCGTGGGACATGGGTCATGCCATCGTAAGCGGAACGCGGCCCGAAGTCAAAACCGCGAATCCCGGTCGCAAGGCCCCGTGGAGCGGATTTCGGACTCTTCTCCCGGCGCAGGCGGTGCGTCCCCCAGGCGAGCCTCGAAACCGCTGTGTCGCCGCGCGGCAATCCCCCCTGGCGTCCGCCCGCGACTCCTGCTATCCTGCGCACCATGACGCATTTGGGGAAGAGTGCCGTCAGGGACCGCTTCCGATGAAACACGTCGCCGCCCTGCTGCTCTGCTGGCAGCTCCTCTCCACCTGCGCTTCCGCCCAGGCCCTCCACGCCGGAAAGCCTCGCGAAAATCCTGCTCGGCTACGACGAGCACGAGCGCGTCGCCGCCACGCTCGCGCTGGGCAAGCTCGGCAAGGGCGCCGTCCCCGCCTTGGCGCCGCTGCTGGCGCACGAGGACGAAACTGCCCGCTACTACGCCCTCTGGGCACTGAGCGCCATCGGCCCAGACGCGCAAGCGACGCTGCCGCGCATCCTCGAACTCGCGTCCGACCCCGACGACGACGTGCGCGACAAGGCGGTCTACGCCCTCGGCAAAGATAGCGGCTCTGGTCACTGAGTTTTCAGATCTTGACTAGATCGGATGTTCGGCAAATCCGGCGGAACGTCGGCTAAGAACTCATCCACTTGTTCCGATGTCGCGACCTCGTTTTCCAGCTCTCCTTCTTCATAGAAAGGAGACTGCGGCCTTAGCCTCGGCATGGCGAATGGTCGACCGTCTAAATGGAGTATGATTGCCCGGCACAATTCGATGATGTTGCTCCAGCGATCAATGCTGTCAAGCAGCACCAGTAGCTTCGATTTCTCCACGTCGATGTATTCTGGCCCATCGTTCTTCGGCAATCCACTAAGAACGATCTTTGGGGTATCTGGCGTGTCCTTTCTACCAAAATTCTTCAATTCCAAGAGAAGCTTTAGCATGGCTTCATGCATGGGCAGTTCTTTCATCTCGCCGCTTAATTTGTCGTATGACATGAATGTGGACGACCGAACTGCTTCTGGAAGTATTTGTGGAATGAACCTTGCCTGGAAAATGCGCATCCAAAGCGACACCAACCGTAGGTATTGCTTGGCGTTTACTTTCGTTGGTTCTTGCACATTCAGGCTTAACGGCTCTGGGAGAGTAGCGTAAAACTCGCGAATAGCCGTGCGCAGAAAAATAGGCTTCGCTCCTCGAACCAGGCACTTTTGCAGGATACTTCGAAGCTCTTTCTTCAATAACCGCCTGATCGCCGCTTCTTCGGCCGGACGGCCCGCAAACACTTGTACCTGAATAGGACTGATGAGATCTTCGAAATCCTCAAATTGATGGATCCAATTTCCTGTCGGAAGCGGCCCAATTCCTTTTGCCGCTGCCGCAGTCTCACGGCTCTTGCCGACTTCCTCAATAAACTTCACGATAAAATCGGCATTCGTAGCTGCCTTTGTCGGTACCTTGAGAACCTGGCTTTTCGCCCCAGGATCCAAGTCAATTGTCTCGATGTGTTTTTCTAGGAGTTTCCTGTCGTCCTTCATCCTCCATACATCCGTTCGAACGAAACTCATAATCTTGAGCCTGCCTTCTTGGTGAAGTCGGTAGGCTTCTCGGTATTCCTGCATAGTGATACTGACTTGGTTTAATTCATCAAACCACCCGCCAACTCGAGCTCCGATGAGCAGAATGAAATAATCGGCCTCGCCGATGGCATTCAAGCACGCATTGTAGGAATGTTCGTCAAGCGATTTGGGGAAATCGTTATAATCAGATGCCAGAACTCGGCAACCTTGCTGTTCTAGGTAGTATTTGATGGCCGAGCGTAAGTCCTTGAAATCGTAGATAGTAGACGACAGGAAAAACGTTGGCCGCTTCATGACGCTCTCGCCCGTATGAGAATCCGTTGTTTGGGTTATTGTACACGGCGCAATCTGAAATGCGGCACTTCAGTGGCGGCCGATGCCAACAAAATTTGGCATGGGCCGGCTGAGCCACAAGCCCTCGCTTCAATGATTCTACGCGTGCAGATCAGTACTTGACGCGGCCCATCACCTCTCCAGCATCCGCAGCAGTTCGGCTACCGCCGCGCGCGGGTCGCTGGCGGCGCAGACGGCGTGGCTGACGGCGACGCGGCGGGCGCCGGCGGCGAGCACCTCGCGCACGTTGCCGGCGTGGATGCCGCCGATGGCGAACGCGGGGAGCGTGGTTTCCTGCGTCGCCATGCGCACGAAGTCGAGGCCGGCGAAGGCGGCGAAGTCCTTCGTCTTCGACGCAAAGGTCGGGCCGACGCCGACGTAGCTGGCGCCATCTAATATGGCTCGGTGGAGCTGGTCGAGATCGTGCGTGCTGACGCCGATGATCGCGTCGGGACCGAGCAGTTTGCGTGCATCGTGAAACTGCAGGTCGTCCTGGCCGAGATGCACGCCGTCGGCTTCCGACAGCAGGGCGATGTCAACACGGTCGTTGACGAGGAACAGGGCGCCGTGGTCGCGCGTGATCTTGCGGACCTCGCGGGCGTGGCCGAGGAAGGCGCGGTCGTCGAGGGATTTCTCGCGCAGCTGAATGAAGGTTGCGCCGCCGAGGACCGCTTCCTTGACGGTGCCGACCAGCGAGGAGCGGCACAGGGCGTCGGTGACGAGGACGCAGAGCCGGGCGTCATTGAGTTGGGTGGTGCCGCTGCGCAGCAGGGCTTTTTCGAGCGTGTAGGAGCGGTAGCGGAGCTGCTCGACGCGGCGTGCGAAGTCGGCGTGGGCGGTTTTGCCGAACTCCTCCAGACTTCGCAACGACTCTTGCAGTCGCTTGAGGTTGGCCTGCGCCACGTCGTGCAGCGAACCACGCTGCATCTCCTGCGGCGTCGTGATCGTGGCTCCCACGTCGTGCAGCGTGTCGCGGGAATCGAGCAACGCGCCGGCGGGGAGCAGGGCGAGGGCGTCGGCCAGGTCGTGCCGGGCCTGCTTCAGTTGGCCGCTGAGGAACGGGTCGTTGCGCACGAAGCGGACGAAGTCCTCCAGCACGCGCAGCGCTTCGCGGGCACGGTTGGCGCTGGCGTCAAGGATGCGTGCAGCATGCAATGGTTCCGGGCGCGCTTCAAGGTCGAGCGGCACGTCGAGCGCGATCGGCGTCTCGTCGCCGACGATGAGGAAGCGCAGCTTCGCGAGATCGACGCCGATGGCGAGTAGTTGATGGTGCAGGTCGGCATGGTTCTGCAGGATCGCGAGCAGCACGCGGTCGGTCGATATGCTCCCCTCTTCGCTGTGAATCGACGAGACGATGCGGGCCAGGTTCATCAGGTCGCGGCAGTCCTGCTGCCAGGGGATCGTGTCGAGGTCGTCGGGCGTCTGGGCGCCGTCCTCGTAGGGGGGCCAGGCGGCGCGCAGCTTCGCCGGGTCGGCCCCCGCTTCGAGCAGCAGCGCGACCGGTTTCCCTTCGTCCTCGGCGAGCAGCCCGTGCAGCAGGTGGGCCGGCGTCGCCACGTCGGCGTCGGCGCGGGCGGCGAAGGCCTGGGCGCGGCGCAGCGCCGTCAGCAGGGCGGGCGTCGGTTCGGCTTTCATGCGTGTCCTCGAACAGAGGATGCGTGTTCAAGCCCGCTGCCGGCTGAGGCGGCGGGGTCAACCCGCGCCGCGACCCCGCCGCCTGACGGCAGCGGGCTTGACGAGGTTGTCGCTACCAGAACTTCTTCGTCACCTTGGCGACCTTGAGGAGCTTGTCCCACTGCTCCTGGTCGAGCAGGCGGCCGAAGTGGTCGTCGCCGCGCTGCCAGAACAGGATGCCGGGCTGCGTGACGGTGCGCGCGTCGGAGAAGACGAACCAGTCGTCCAGCTCCAGCTTGGGCGGGCCGGCGTTGTCCTTGCGGTAGAAGGCGTGCGTCCCCGCGTCGACGGCGGAGATCGCGCCGCTCCACAGCAGCTCGTCGGCCTCCTTCTCGTCCTTCGGGGTCGGCACGACCTCCCCCATCGTGATTTCGGAAATGAAGCTGTCCAGCTTCGGATTCGACTTCTGCATCGGTGTCCCTTTCACGTTGAGCCAGCTCTCATTCTATGGCTGGTGCGGTCGAGAATGAGGCATCGACGAACCGCACGAACCCTGAGCCCAAGTGAGGGGATCGCAAGGAACGGTGTTGGCGAATATTTTCATTCAGCGAGACGCCATGCGATCCCCTCGCTTGCGCTCAGGGTTAGTAAAGTCTGCCGTTGAGCTATATAGCCCGGCGCATGGCTGCGGTTGGTTCCCGCCGATACGATGTCCGTGGTGGCTTCCCCTTCGACGGAACGTGGCGGACGACGCATGCTCGCGCGGATCAAACGCTGGAAACTGGACGCCGAGGACTGGCTGCGCTACAGCCCCGCCGTGCGCGGCCTGCTGAGCCGCTGGACGCTGCTGCGCGACCGCGGCGGCCCAGGCACGCCCGCGTTGATGCAGTCCATCGTGCGCCGCTGCGCCGCCGCCCGGCTGACCACCAGCGCCGACCGCGAGGACGCGATCCGCGCTGGCATCCGCGAGCGCGTCGCCCGGCTCGATTTCGCCCGCATCGACTGGCCAGTGTTCATAGCCGACATCGACGACCGCCGCATGCACAAGGCGACGGTGCTGAAGCCATACCTTGGCAGCGACGAGAAAGGGGTCGTCTTCATCTCGTTCGAGAACCAGTGGGTGAAGCTGCTGCGGCTCAACAATCTCACGGACTTCGCCGCCCGCTACGACCTGGTGCAATCGACGAGCGGCAACGCCAACGGGCTGGTCAACTACGTCTTCCCGGCCGCGTATCCCAGTGACACCATTTTCTCGCTGATGAGCGCCCCGACCGACGAGCGCGTGCTGCCGCTGGTGTCGCCGAAGTTCGTGGTGGCGCCGCTCTACGCGTCGAGCTGGGTGAACCCGGCGTGGTTCACGCCGACGCCGCGCCGGGACCGGCCGTTCGACCTGGTGATGGTGGCGAACTTCGCGAAGTTCAAGCGGCACCAGACGCTGTTCCGGGCGCTGCGGCGGATGCCGAGGGAGCTGCGCGTGCTGCTGATCGGCCAGGACCAGGACGGCCGCACGCAGGAGACGATCCGCGAGCTGGCGCGCTGGCACGGCGTGGAGGGCCGCTTCGAGCTGCGCAGCAACCAGGGCTACCGCGAGGTGACGCAGGCCTTGTGCCAGGCGAAGGCGAGTTTGATCTTGTCGAAGCGCGAAGGATCGTGCGTGGTGGTGACGGAGTCGATGTTCGCCGACACGCCGATGGGGCTGCTGCGCGGCGCCGAGATCGGCTCGCGGGTCTATATCAACGACCAGACGGGACGCTTCTTCGACGAAGCGAACCTCGACCGGCAGCTGATGGACTTCCTGGCCACGCTCGACCGCTACGAGCCGCGCCGCTGGGCCGAGGCGAACATCTCCTGCGTGCACAGCTCGGCGAAGCTGAACACGGTTCTGAAGGAGCACGCGCTTTCGCACGGCAGGCGCTGGACGATGGACCTGGCGCCGATGCAGTGGGCGCCCGACCCGAAGCTGCTGCACGACGCCGACCGCGAGCGGCTGCGCAGCGAACGCGACGCCATCAAGGAACGCTACGGCCTTGAGGTGGGCCGCGAGTGACGGGGGCGAACGGCCTGCGTAAGCGGGCTGGTTGAACCTCGCGGCGGTTGAATGCTCTACCAGCCGGCTTACACCGGCCGTTCGCCGGATGCGGGCCGCGAGGTGTGATCCCGCCGGTTGGACGCATGGGCGGCGCGGGGTACAATGCCGGGGTGGACGGGGCGGCCCTGTGTCGCCTTGCCGAAGCTCCTCCCCCGCCGACCCGCGCGAGTTGTCATGGCCGAACGCTACCAAGTCCGGGTTTCCAAGGACTATCTCGTCTTCTGTAGCGGCCATTTCATCAGCTACGACGGGCACCAGTGCGAGCGCCTGCACGGACACAACTACCGCGCCGCCGTCGAGGTCGAGGGGGAGCTGAACGCCGACCGCTACGTCTTCGACTTCATCGCGCTGAAGCGCTGCGCCAAGGCGATCACCGACCAGCTCGACCACTACATGCTGCTGCCGACCGGCAACCCGGTCATCCATGTCGAAGAAATCACGGGGCAGGTTCGCGTCCGCTACAAGGACCGCGAATGGACCTTCCCGCGCGGCGACTGCGTGCTGCTGCCGATCGAGAACACGACGGCCGAGCTGATCGCCCGGCACATCGGCCAGCTGCTGCTCGCCGAGCTGCGCCGTGCGCACCAGTACGAGCCGCCGGTGCTGCGCGTCGAGGTCGAGGAGAGCTTCGGCCAGTCCGCGCAGTACGAGTGGCGCGCGGAGTGAGCGAGGCCCGCGACCCGTTTAGCCGCGACGCGCAGCGGAGCGCGGGAACCGCGCGACGACACGCATTGCAACCATCGCGTGGCACAGGGTCGCCACGCGAGGCCAATCAATGGAACCGTCGCGCGGTTTCCGCGC
>JAYSSW010000004.1:0-5300 GCA_043720335.1 Planctomycetia bacterium | reverse complement strand
GGGCAGCCGGCCGGCACCACGTCGTTCAACGTCTGCGCCACCCTCGCCGACTACCTCCGCGACCTCCCGCGCGGCCAAGCCAAGGACCTGCCCGGCTTCCAGCCCAAGACCATCGCGTTCGTCCATAACCAGGTCACGAACCACACCGTCCTGCCGGTCCTCGCCTGCGGGCAGATCGTCATGTCGCAGGAGGTCGATCCGGTCACGAAGTTGCCGAAGGCGAAGATCGGCGACGTGCTGCACAAGGACGACGCCCCGCTGAAGAAGCGCGAGCGCGAGACGTACGAAGAGTACGCTGCGACGAAGGCGTCGCCCGACCTGGTGCTGCGCATGCTCGACCGCGATCTGCCACTTCGTCAGGCTAAGACGCCGGACGGCACGTTCTACGCCAGCCTGGCACGCATCGAGCAATGGAAGAAGGCGGGCAAGACCGTCGTCGTGAAGGCGGAGATCCCGTCGGGCCTGGAGCCGGGGCAGGCGAGCTTCGACGCGGTGCGGGCGCGCGAGTTCGGCCTGTGCAGCAGCTTCAGCGACACGCGGGCCGACCTCGCCGAGTCGCTGCGCCTGCCGCCGCACAGTTTGGGCGAAGACTGGCTCGTCGGCAAGTCGGTCGTGCCGTGGCGCATCGACGTGAGCGGCACGCTCGACCGGGGCCGCATCGAGTCGCTTGAGCGCCGCGTCAACACCGCGATCGGCCGGGGCGCCAACTTCCTGATCCTCCACCTCAACGCCCCCGGCGGCGAGACGACCCACGTCGCCTCGCTCGCCGAGAAGATCCGCAAGCTGCGCGACAAGAGCGACAGCTACCCGGTCAAGACCGTCGCTTACATCCCGCCCGGCGTGTCGCTGGGGGCAGCGTCGTACCTGGCATTGGCGTGCAACGAGATCGTGATGGGCAAGGACGCGACGCTGGCGAACTTCAACTACCTGAAGGACGACGCCCCCGAAGCCATGAAAGCTCGCCGCGAGATGATGCTGCCGCTGGCCAAGGCCCAGGGCTACCCGGCGCCGCTGCTGCTGGCGACGCTCGACCCGAAGCTGGTGCTGTACCGCGTGCAGTCGCGCACCGACGCCGCCGAGAAGCGCATCCTCAGCGAAGACGACTTCAAGCTCGACCAGCAGTCGGCCGCGCCGCACTGGGACGCGATGGGGCGCATCGCCGCGCCGCAGGGCGAGACGTTGAAGATCAACGCCGACCTGGCCCGCGAATGGCGGCTGGCGTACGCGACCGACATCGACACCGCCGAGCAGCTGTACCGCCTGCACAGCCTGGAACCGGACCGCGTCCGCGTGTCGCGCGACGACCTGCTCGACAGGGTCGCCGAGTTCTTCCGCGAGCCGATCGTCAACTTCATCCTCATCATGCTCGGCATCATCGGCTTGATGCTGGAGCTGAAGATGCCCGGCACGACCTTCCCCGGCGCCATCGCGGCCATCTGCTTCGTGCTGTTCTTCTGGTCGTACTCCTTCGTTGGCGAGTTCACGCTGCTGGCGATCCTGCTGTTCCTGCTGGGGCTGATCCTGATCGCTGTCGAAATCTTCCTGGTGCCCGGCCTCGGTTTCAGCGGCGTCGCCGGCGTGGGGCTGCTGATCCTGAGCCTCGCCCTGGTCACGCTGGAGCGCTGGCCCGAGACGTCGCAGGACTGGACCAGCGCCGGCCGCACCGTCAGCAGTTTGGCGTTCAGCCTGGGCGCCGCCATCGTCGCCACGTTCGTGCTGGTCGCCTACCTGCCGAGCATCCCGGTCCTCAATCGGCTCATCCTGACGCCGCCCGAGGAGGATGAGACCGACCCCGCCGCCGGCGTCACCGGCTCCGCGTATGTGTCGCTGCTCGGCGCCATCGGCTTCTCCGTCACCGCGTTGCGGCCCGCCGGCAAGGTCCAGATCGGCGACCAGTTCTACGACGTGGTCGCCGAGGGGGACTTCATCAACCCAGGCCGACAGGTGATCGTCGTCGAAGTCGAAGGCAACCGCATCGTCGTGCAAGCCGTGACGTGACCCCCCAAGCCCCAGGATGAGCGCAGCGATTCCTGGGGGTTCCGCCAACCCCTCAACCCAGGCAACATGGACCTGACCCTTGCGTACTTCCTGATCGTCGGCGGCGTGATCGTCATGGCGGGGGAGCTGTTCCTCCCCACGCACGGCACGCTCCTCGTCGCCGGACTGAGCGGCCTGATCGCCGGCGTCTCCGGCGTCTTCCAACACAGCACGCTGCAAGGGATGGCGGCCCTGGCGGTCGTGCTGGTGCTGCTGCCGGTGATCGGCAAACTGCTGCTGCAGTTCTGGCCGCGCACGCCGATGGGACGAGGGCTGATCCTGCAACCACTCGCCGACCAGAGCGTCGGCGACATGCCGGGCAACCACGACCTGGACAAGCTGCAGGGCCGCCACGGCAGGACCGTGTCGGACCTGCGCCCCGCCGGCATGACCGACTTCAACGGCCGCCGCGTCGACACCCTCAGCGAAGGGGACTTCATCGAAGCGGGCCAGTGGGTCCGCTGCGTCGCGGTCACGGACGGCAAGGTGATCGTCCGCGCGGTCGATGCGCCGCCGAGCCTCGAGGATTTCGACCTGAAGTAGCAGCCGCGTTCAACCAGTCAACAATGCGATGAAAGCCCAGGGCTGCTGCCCTGGGGATTCGCATACCCAGGGCAGCAGCCCTGGGCTTTCTGTGAAATTCAACGCTCAAGGAAACCGCTCATGGACCTGAAATGGCTAAGCGACAACTGGATGATCCTGGCGGGCGGCGTCGTGCTGCTCTTCGGCATCCTGTTCTTCTTCATCTTCATGAGCTTCCTCCAGCTGTGGATCCGCTGCTTCCTCACCGGGGCCAAGATCAGCATCTGGGACCTCGTCTGGATGAAGCTCCGCAACGTCAAGTACACCATGATCGTCGACCAGAAGATCGCCCTCATCCAGGCCGGCGTCAAGGTGACGACGCAGGAGCTTGAAGCCCACTACTTGTCGCAGGGCCGCGTCGAGAAGACCGCGGCAGCCGTGATCGCGGCCCACAAGGCGAACATCAGCCTCACCTGGCTGGAGGCCGCCGCCATCGACCTGGCCGGGCGCGACGTGCTCGACGCCGTCCGCACCAGCGTCAACCCGAAGGTGATCGACTGCCCCGACCCGTCCAAGGGACGCCCCACCCTCGACGGCGTCTGCAAGAACGGCATCCAGCTCCGCGCCCGCGCCCGCGTCACCGTCCGCACCAAGCTCAAGAACCTCGTCGGCGGCGCCACCGAGGAGACCATCATCGCCCGCGTCGGCGAGGGCATCGTCAAGGCGATCGGCTCGGCCGACCACCACACCGACGTGCTCGCCAACCCCAACTTGATCTCGCAGGCGGTGCTGAAGAACGCGCTTGATTCACAAACGGCGTTCGAGATCGTGTCGATCGACATCGCCGAGATCGACGTCGGGGCGAACGTCTACGCCGACCTGCAGGCGAGCCAGGCCGCCGCCGACCTCCGCGTCGCTCAAGCTCAAGCGGAGAAGCAGCGCGCCAACGCCGTGGCCCGCGAGCAGGAGATGAAGGCGCTGGTCGAGGAGAACCGCGCGAAGGTGATGGAAGCCGAGGCGCAGGTGCCGCTGGCGATCGCCCAGGCGTTCCGCGAAGGCCGCATCTCGGTCGAGGAGTTCTACCGCCTGCGGAACCTGCAAGCCGACACCGACATGCGCAGCGCCATCGCCGGCAGCGGCTCCGGCACCACGCCAAGAGGCGAGCGCACCGAGAGCCGCACCAACCAGGGATGACCCCCACGACGCCCGCAAGCCCCAGGATGAGCGCAGCGATTCCTGGGGGTGAGTAGTTTTTGTCTAAGCACGGAGAGATTGCCATGAGTGTCTCGCTCGACTACTGCACGACCGACGCAGTCTCCGAGCAGGTCAAGCAAGCAATCGAGGCTGACGCGGAACAACTCAACGCCATGCACGATTGGTGGGCCGAATCGCTTCACTTCTTCGACACCGGCGAAGACGATGGCCGATTGCACGGCGGAACCAAGATTTTCCTCTCCGGCTATTCGACCGATGACGGCGGCTACCGGGAAGTGGACGCCGATGACGACTCTTTGATGGCCTTCCGCGACACGCGGTCCATCCTTGCGAAACTCGCCGAGTGGAGCGGCAAACATGGCCTGGCCTGGCAAGTCTACTGCGTGGGCGAACCGATCGGCACCATCAGCGCTGGCCAGTGGGACCAGCAACTTCGAGAGTATGTTGATGCGATGAAGACATCATTCCCAACGCCCGCTTCGTTCGACGAAAAGGTGAAAGCGATTTTGGAAGCGCACGCATCGCGTTGATCGTGCGACCCAGGTCGTTGCATCGGCAAGCCTGACGGAGGCCCCATGAACCGGGATTTCAGCGTGGTGATCGAGCGCGACGAGGATGGGTTGTATGTCGCCTCGGCGCCAGCGCTGCCGGGCTGCCCTACGCAGGCCCGTTCGCTCGACGAATTGACGGAACGGGTGCGGGAAGCGATCTCTTTGTGCCTGGAAGTCGAAGCTGAAGAGATGGTTTGACAGCCCCAAGCCGCTCCCCTGGGGAGCGGAATTCCATGTTCCACCGATAGAGGACGGCGCGGCGAGGAAGGAAGCAGTCCCAGACGACACGAACCCGGAGCGCAAGCGATGGGATCGCAGCAAAATGTGCAGGCGGATGATTCTCCTTCCGTGTGATGACAAGGTATCCCATCGCTTGCGCTCCGGGTTCGTGAAGTCGACGAACGGAGGTCGCGAATCATGTCGTTCCGCAAGCCAAAATCGGACGCCCAGTAGCGGGCCAGCAACTGGAACGCCTGGATCGACCAGCATCGGCATGAACTGATCGCGATCGGCCTTCCGTCCGAGGTCTACCTGGACGAGTCGCACTGGTCGGACTTCCTGCAGAACGGGCACATGCATTGGCACGAGTCGAACGGGTTCGATTTCCTCCAGCTGTCGCCAGGCCAAATGGCTGCCCTTCACTGGTTCCTGGAACGCGAGTACGGCACGGATGAGAAATGGCCGCTCCTCGATTGGGTCCGGTTTCATTGCGGCGCGGCGCAGTAGCTGCGCCGTTCTTCAGCGGTTGGCAGAGCACGCTCGCGAAGGCCGGAAGACGAAGGCCGCCACGCGCGACGAGGTGCTCCGCATCCTGCGAGGCAAGTCATGAAAACGGCCTTTCGCAAGGATTCTGTTAGCATCCGCTTTGGCAAGTCTTGGCGCCGATGGCGGCGCAGCTGGAGGATCGCTACGGGGCGAAGCCTGCGGAGATGCTGGTGGACGGGGGCTACACGAAGAAGGAGGACATCGAGGCGC
>JAYSSW010000003.1:0-2482 GCA_043720335.1 Planctomycetia bacterium | reverse complement strand
CGTGAAGCGTATCCCCGCCGCCCAAAAGCGAACCAGTTCAAAAAAAGGAAACGGCCCACGCCCAGGCCTGTGGCCGAAAGCTAAAACGAGTGCCATTGCCCGGCAGGGAGCGGCAGCACCGCGCAGGCGACCCCTCGCAGCCGTCGCGGCGAAGAAAAACTTCATTGACGTTGCGCCAAGGTCGAGGTTATAAATAACATGCAGCATTCCTGATTTTCCCGCCGGGCTGCTTTTTGCTTCCCTCCCCGCCGATCTTCGGCTAGACTTCACGGGTTCCTCTCCCGACCAACCACAGCGGAGGTTTCGCGATGCTGGTGATTCCCGGACAAGCTGGGCGTGCGACGTGCGACGGCATGACGCGGCGCGAACTGCTCCGCGTCGGCGGCTCGGCCATGCTCGGCGTCACGCTCGCCGACATCCTCAAGTTGAAGGCCCAGGCCAGCACCAATCCCCCCGCTACCGCCGCCCGCGGCGCCGGCTGGGAACGTGCCCGCAGCGTCATCATGATCTACCTGCAGGGCGGCCCCAGCCACCTCGACCTGTGGGATCCGAAGGCGAGCGCCCCCGAGCGCGTCCGCAGCGACTTCCGCGAAATCAACACCGTGCTGCCCGGCGTCCGCTTCACCGAACTGCTGCCGCGCCTGGCGCAGACGCTTGGCAAGTCGACGCTGATCCGCTCGATGAGCTACTCGCCCGTCGGCCTGTTCAACCACACGGCCGCCATCTACCAGATGCTGACCGGCTACCAGGCCGACGCGGTCAGCCCGTCGGGGCAGCTGGAGCCGCCGACGCCGCGCGACTTCCCGAACTTCGGCTGCAACATCGTGAGGCTGAAGCCGCCTACCCAGCCGACGCTGCCGTTCGTGATGATGCCGCGGCCGCTCCAGGAGAGCAACGTCGTCAACAAGGGGGGCACCGCCGGCTTCCTGGGCCGCGCCTACGACCCGTACTACCTGTTCCCGTCCGGCGACGACATGGACATGAACAAGATGTCGCGCATCTCGGTCGAAGACCTGCAGCTGCGCCCCGAGGTGCAGGCGAATCGGCTGGAACGTCGCGGCCGGCTGCGCGAGCAGATCTCGACGGGCATGCCGGAGCTGGAGCGGGCGGTGTCGCGCTACGACCTGCCGAGCTACTACAGTGCCGCCCTCAACTTGGTGCTGTCAGGCCGTGCCCGCAACGCTTTCGAGCTGGATCAGGAGAGCGTCCCGACCCGCGAGCGCTACGGCCAGAACACGTTCGGCCAATGCTGCCTGCTGGCCCGTCGGCTGGTGGAAGCCGGCACGCGCGTCGTCGAGATCAACTGGCCGAAGGTCGCCAACTCCGACAACCACTCGTGGGACGTGCACACCGGCCTGCCCGACCGCATGCGGCGCCAGGCGGCGCCGATGCTCGACACCGGCCTGTCGGCGCTCATCGACGACCTCGACCAGCGCGGCATTCTCGACGAGACGCTCGTCGTCGCCGTCGGCGAGTTCGGCCGCAGCCCGCTGCGCGGCGTCAGCACGTCGGGCAACAGCAACAGCGCCGACGGCCGCGACCACTGGCCCTACTGCTACACCGCCATGCTCGCCGGCGCCGGCCTCCGCCGCGGACACGTCCACGGCCGCTCCGACAGCACCGCCTCGGCGCCCCTCGACAACCCGGTCCATCCCAAGGACCTGCTCGCCACCATCTACCACAGCGTCGGCATCGACCCGCACACCATCGTCTACAACCACCTCAACCAGCCGCGCGAGATGGTCCAGGGCAACGTCATCACCGGCATCCTGAGCTGATCCCGGCGAGGCGAAGGTTCAACGCGAAAGGCGATCCAACGGGGTCGCCTTCTTTCGTTGCCGCGCTCGCTTGGTCTCGCTCGGCGGAGGCGGCTGGCGAACTTCCATCGTTCTCGATTGGTCCTTCGCGGGCACGTCTGCTTCCGGTACAATCTTTTTGTCCATCCTTCCACCTTCGGCGCCAAACCGATGAACGGGAGACGCGCCTCATCGAAGAACCCGTGAAGTAGCCATCGCAACCGCCTCGCGCATTCCCCGACGGGCCGCCCTCTCCGCGGCCCGTTCCCTTTTCCCGGAGTCGTCGCATGCTTCGCTTCCCCCGCTTCCTCGCCGTCGCCGCGCTCGTGCTGACGGTGATGCTCGCCCCCGCCGTCGGCCAGGAAGGCAAGCAGCAGGCGACGAAAGGTAAGCCCAAATTCACCAATCGGCTCGCCAAGGCGACCAGCCCCTACCTGCTGATGCACGCCCACAACCCGACCGACTGGTTCCCCTGGGGCCAGGAGGCGTTCGACAAGGCCAGGAAGGAAGGCAAGCTCGTCTTCCTCTCCATCGGCTACAGTTCGTGCTTCTGGTGCCACGTCATGGAGCGCGAGTCGTTCAGCAACGAGGAGGTCGCCAAGATCCTCAACGACAACTTCGTCTGCATCAAGGTCGACCGCGAGGAGCGCCCCGACATCGACCAGATCTACCAGGTCGCGCAGGCG
>JAYSSW010000002.1:0-5304 GCA_043720335.1 Planctomycetia bacterium | reverse complement strand
CATAAGATGACCGGGGCCGGCCTCGCGGCCGGTTCCATCCCAGTGTATGGAGAATCGCCGGCGAACCCCGGCGCGGATCGACCACCATGAGCAACGTCCTCGAACGCATCGTCGCCAGCAAACGGGGCGAGATCGCGCAGCAGAAGGAAGCCGTCCCTGAAAGCGCGCTGCGCGCCCGCCTGGCCGACGCCCCGCCGCTGCGCGACTTCCGCGCGGCGCTGGTGCGCGGCCCGGGGCTGGGAATCATCGCCGAGGTGAAGAAGGCGTCGCCGTCGGCCGGCGTGCTGCGCGCCGACTTCGACCCGGTCGCCATCGCCCGGATCTACGCCGAGCACGGCGCCAGCGCGATCAGCGTGCTGACCGACGCGCCGTTCTTCCAGGGGAAGCTCGAATATTTGACGGCAGTCCGCAGCGCGGTCGCGCCGCCGGTGCTGCGCAAGGACTTCATCCTCGACATCTATCAAGTCGTGGAAGCCCGCGTCGCCGGGGCTGACGCGGTGCTGCTGATCGCGGAGATCCTCGACGACGAGGCGCTGCCAGCGTTGTTGGCGGAGATCTATTCGCTGGGGATGCAAGCGCTGGTCGAGCTGTACGACGTCGAGAACCTGTCGCGCGTGCTGGCGAGCGGGGCGAAGATCGTCGGCGTCAACAACCGCGACCTGCGCACATTCGTGACCAGCCTCGACCGCTCAATCGAGCTGCTGCCAAAGATCCCGGCGGACGTCTGCTTCGTGAGCGAGAGCGGCATCCGCACGCACGCCGACATGGCGAGGCTGCGCGAGGCCGGGGCGAAGGCGGTGCTGATCGGCGAGACGCTCATGCGGGCGCCCGACATCGGCCTGAAGCTGCGCGAGCTGCGCGGGGACGCCTGACCGTGGCGACGCAACTTGCCGACGCCGTGCGTGACTTCTTCGAGGCGTCGCCCTGGCGCCGTGGTGTTGGCGTGGTCGCGGTGTCCGGCGGGGCCGACAGCGTCGCGCTGGCGCACGCGGCTGCGGCGATCTTCCCTCGGCTCACGCTCGCACACCTCAACCATCGCCTGCGCGGCGACGACAGCGACGGCGACGAGGCGTTCGTCCGCAGCCTGCCGACGCTCTGGAACTTGGCCGGCCGCGTCGACGTGACGACGGATCGCTGCGACGTGGCGTTGATCGCGCAGCAGTGCGGCGGCAACCTCGAAGCGAGCGCCAGGCAGCAGCGCTACGGCTTCCTGCTGCGCGTCGCGGCGGAAGCCGGGGCGGCGTGGATCGCGACCGGCCACACCGCCGACGACCAGGCCGAAACCGTGCTGTTCCGCCTCCTGCGTGGCAGTGGCCTGAAAGGATTGGCGGGCATTCCGGCGACGCGCGAACTGTCGCCCGGCGTCACGCTGGTGAGGCCGATGCTGTCGCTGCGCCGTTCCGACGTGCTCGCCCATCTGCAAGCGCACGGCCTGCCGCATCGCGAAGACGCGTCGAACGCCGACCTGCGTTTCACGCGCAACCGCATCCGCCATGAGTTGATCCCGCATCTCGAAACGACATACAACCCCGCGCTCGTCGAAGTGTTGAGCCGACTCGCGCAGCAAGCCGGCGAGATCCACGACGAGTTGGCCCGCCAAGCGGCGTTGATTCTGCAACGCTGCGAACGGCCGCGCGCCGGGCCGATGCTCGTCTTCCACGTGGAAGCGTTGCGCGAAGTGGCGCCGACGCTCGCGGCCGAGATGTTCCGCCTCGTGTGGCAGCGCGAAGGCTGGCCGATGGGCGCGATGGGCCACGACGACTGGCGATGTCTCGCCGCGCTGGCGGCGGCGCCGGGCGGTGGGCATGATTTCCCCGGCGGCGTTCGGGCCCGGCGCGCGGGCAAGGTGCTGCAGATCGAACGATCTGTGCGATGAAGCTGGCCGCAACCCTAACTAACCCTGAGCGCAAGCGACGGGATCGCATGGCGCCATGCGATCCCCTCGCTCGCGCTCAGGGTTGGTAAATCACACGTCGTGCGCTACTGCCCCTTCGCCTTCGAGAGGTACTCGACGACGTTCAGCCGCATGTGCAGGCCGACGTTGAGCGACGTGCCGGCTTCGATGTGGAAACGGAGGACGCCGTCGCCGGGGGTGCGGAAGATCTGCTTCGCCAGGTCCTTCTGGGCAGGCGTCTGGGCGAGGGTGCTGGCCATGCGGCCCATGTCGAAGTGGAAGCGGAAGACCGGGCTGTCGGCGGCCTCCTTGGCTGCGAGGGCCGTCTTCACCGCGCCGAGGCCCTGCTTGCCGACCGCGACGAACAGGGCGTCGTTGCGGAATGCGACGTGGAGTTGGTTGTCGCCGACCACGTCCTTGAAGAACTTCTCGCTGCTGACGTCCTTCGGCAGCTCGAAGCGGTGGATCTTGACGCCGCCGACCTCGTCGACGCCGAGGCCGACCTTGGCTTTCTCGCTGGCGGGGGCGTCCTTGAGGGCGTCCTCCATCAGACCCTGGAGCGTCTTGCCGAGGGCGTCGCCGTCCTTCAGTTTGACCGCGGCGAGCAGCGTGTAGCTGCCTGGCTTGTCGCCGAGCATCGCGAAGCTGCCGTTGAAGTCGCCGCTCTTGACGGTCGGCATCAGCGTTTTGAACAGATCCTCGGCCTGCTTTTTCTTCGCGTCGTTCTGGATGCCCGACAGGCTGCGTTCGACCGCTTCGTCGATGACCTTCACGAAGGCCTTGTGCAAGCCGTCGCTGAGGAGGAAGTGGGCGGCGCCGCTGGTCGCCTGGTCGGCCTTGGGGATGCTGGCGAGGGGGCTTTTCTGCTGGGCGAGCGTCGCCAGCGTCTTGGCGAGGTCGGAGTCGGCCTTGCCGTCGAGGCTGAAGTTGAGCTTGAAGTCCTTGGTCTTGGAGTCGATGTCGAGGTCGAGCTTCAGCTCCTTGCCTTCGCTGAGGAGCCGGCCTCCGGTGCGGTTCAGTTCGCGCAGCAGCGTGACGCGGAACTCCTTCTGGATCGCGGACTCGCCCGGCTCGTCCTTGTCGATCCCCTTCTGGATCGCCTCGTCGAGCGAGGCGGCGGCGAGCAGGCGGGCGGCGTCGGGGAGCAGGTCGAGGCGAATGGAGGCTGCGACCGTCGTCTTCGGGACTGGCAGGTCGCCCGCGGGGTGGGGCAGGTTCTTGTCGAGGAGGTTGCTGGAGTTGATGGCGCTGACGTAGAGGTAGTTGTTGGCGAAGCGGAGATAGACGTCGAACTGCTTGCCGGTGCGCATCGTGTAGATGCCGTTCTTGTCCTTGGCGCCGAGCAGGCCGAGGTTGGTGAGGAGGGTGGTCAGCGTCGCCTCGTCGGCGATGGGGACCATGAGGGCGCCGGTGATGTCGTCGAGTTCCTTGCCGAAGCGGATGAAGGCGCCGAGGGGGCGCTTGGTGTCGATTCCTTCAAGGCCCTTGGCGCCGACCTTGCCTTTGAACAGGTCCTCGATCTGGTTGGCGGCGTCCTTGGGGCCGGCGAAATCGAGGACCGTCTTGAGGTTCCGCAGCAGCTCGTCGAGCGACTTGACGTGGACGGCGATCGTCGGCGGCGCGGCCTTCTCGCCCGCCCGGCCCCACGCGGGGACCAGCAACGCCACCGACAAAACCAGGCCAACCAGCCAGTTGCTGCGCATGCATCGACTCCTTGGAGGGGACCAGACGACCGTCCCCGGGGATACTCCGAAACCCGGCGTGAAGTTTCACGCGGGCAGTATACCAACGCCTGCGGGAAACGGTTAGGCAGCCATGCGGTCACCAGAGCCGCGATACACCGTAGGCATCGAAGAGGAGGTCGCCGCTCACGAGCGAGATTCCTTCGACTCGAATTCCTCAAGGGGGTCGTTGAAATGCTCCATCGACAACACCGTGCCGCGAAGGGTACCGAGCTGGGGAACCTTGCGCGACTCCGCTGGGGGGACGGCCGCCACCAGTTTCGCGACCGGCTTGTTGTTTTCGGTGATGACCAGTTCCTCGCCAGGCGTCAACCGATGGACGACCTCGCCGAGATGGGACTGCGCTTCTTGCAGAGTGATAGTGGTCATTGGCTGAATCCTCTCCGTGATTGGCGTCGCTATCCCTGCCTCGCGGCCAGTACGTCCGCCGCCGGTATGTCGTTCGAGATGACGTAGATGCCGAGTCCATGACGGCCGCACGCGGCAAGCAACTCCGGCGGGAACTCCAGTTCCATCTGGTCTTGATCCATGCGGACGTCGACGAAGATGCGGAGCGACAACCCCGCCGCCCGCATCTTCGCCGTGACAGCGGGCGGACGCTGGTCGAGAAATCGGCCCGCTGCCTGAAACGCTTCCCCGACCGCCGCTTCAAACGCGATGTACTGAGCACCAGCGTCCGCCGTGCAATCGACGTGATCGAAATCGTGGAAACGGACGACGGCGAGGTACACCGTACCAGATGCCCACGCTCCGCCATCGGCGCGAGTACCTTGCGTCTCGCCAGGTTGGATGGCGAGCGGGGTGAGGAACTTGGCGGTCGTCACGCCTTTGCCGTCACGACGAGACGCTTGCAGAACGATCAGGACGGAGCCGACCGACATGGGAACAGCCCTGCATCGAGGAATTGGCATGCCGAATCCGGCTTCGCAACTGTGGAGACCATGTTACCCGATTTGTCCCCAACTCGCCACACGCAGTCGCCCGCCTCAAACCCCCCGAAGCGCTCGGCGGCAGCGACGCTGCTTGATGCTCGCCTCGCCGCGAAATACGATAGCCCTGTTGTCCCGCTCGCGTTTCTGCGGCATGGAGGTTGGCGGCTGCGCTTCGAGCTGCCCTGTCCCCACCAAGGAGTCGGCACCGTGTACCTAAGCCCCTACCAGCGTCACAAGACCCGCGTCGTCACGGTCGGCGGCGTCCCCGTCGGCGGCGACCACCCCATCGTCGTGCAGTCGATGACGACCCCCGACACCCACATGCTCGACGCCACCGTCGCCGAGATCCACCGCCTGGAAGCCGCCGGCTGCGAGATGGTCCGCGTCACCGTCCCCAAGCTGGAGGACGCCAAGGTCCTCGGCGAGATCAAGAAACGCATCAAGATCCCCCTCATCTGCGACATCCACTTCGACTACCGCATGGCCCTGGCAGCGATGGATCACCCCATCGACAAGATCCGCATCAACCCCGGCAACGTGGGCGGGATCGACCGCTTCCGCCAGGTGCTGCGGAAGTGCAAGGACAAGGGCGTGTCGATGCGGATCGGCGTCAACGCCGGCTCGCTGGAGCGCGAGTTCGCCATGAAGTACGGCTTCCCCTGCCCGCCGGCGATGGTGGACAGCGCCCTGCGCTACATCGAGATCGCCGAGGAGGAGGGCTACCACGACATCATCG
>JAYSSW010000001.1:0-2486 GCA_043720335.1 Planctomycetia bacterium | reverse complement strand
CGGCGGCGCGTCGCGCTTGCCGAACAGCCCGGACGATCCGCCGGAGCCGGACTTCTTCCCGAACATGGAGCAGCCAGTACTGGTCAGACTGAGAACGGCCAGCAGCAGCATGCAGGAGACTGCCCGCATGATTCGGCCCTCGTGGTGCATGGGGAAGGCGGGGTCTGGGTCGAAGCCGCAGGCTCGGAGAAAGCTGCGGCTTCCTACAAGTTATCGGTGCGATCCCCACGATGCGCACGCGGAGCGCATATCCAGGGAATATCTCATTGATCGGGCCGTCACGACCGGCATCTTGAGAAAATCCGTTTTCCTGGAACCGCTCGGAGCGTAAACCAAACTGCGTTGCGGTCGGCGTCGGAGCAAGTGGAAGCTCCAAGCCCCACCATGAGCAACGCGATTGGTGGGGGTCGAACCGGTGTGTGCGTCACCCCCAGGAATCGCTTCGCTCATCCTGGGGCTTGGCGCTTTCATTGTCCTTTGCCGTGGGAAAGTTCGACTTCGATTGATCCCAAACGGAGAGCGGACGACGCCTTGTCGGCACAATCTCCGCTCCGCTTGAATCTTTCCCGCCAATTGCGGGCGCGTCAAGGAATTCAGGATGGCGACGAGCGGCGAATGGATCCGGGTGCATGGCGCACGCGCACACAACCTGCGCAACGTGACGGTGGCCCTGCCGCGCGGCGCCCTCACCGTCATCACCGGGCCGAGCGGCAGCGGCAAGTCGTCCCTCGCCTTCGACACCCTCTACGCCGAGGGCCAGCGCCGCTTCCTCGAAACGCTGCATGGCGACGCCCGCGCCCTGTTCCAGCAGATGCAGCGACCCGACGTCGATTTGGTTGAAGGCCTGCCGCCGACGCTGTGCGTCAGCCAGCACGTCGTCGCGCCGAGGCCGCGCAGCACCCTGGCGACCGTGACGGAGATTCACGATCATCTCAGGCTGCTGTGGGCGCGGTTCGGCACGCCTTTGTGCCCCGACTGCCTGATCCCGATCCGCCGGCACCCCTTCGCCGAGATCGTCCGTGCAACGATGACTCGCGAGGAAGGCTGCAAAATCTACATCCTCGCCCCGCTCGTGCAGGACGAAGTCGGCGACCACAAGGCGGTCTTCCAGCACATCCGCCAGAGCGGGTTCCTGCGTGCCCGCGTCGATGGCGACCTGCGCGAGATCCACGACATCCCGAAACTCGCCGCGAAGAAGCCGCACACGATCGAGCTGGTGGTGGATCGGCTGGTGGTGCGCGGCAGTTTGGAGGACCGCCTGCGCGAGTCGCTGCAGACGGCGGCGAAGCATGGCGACGGCCGCATCGTCGTCACCGACATCGACACGGGGGAATGGCGCGACGCGGCGTTCAGCACGAAGCTGGCGTGCGTGCGCTGCCGGCGGAGCCAGCCCGACCTGGAGCCGCGCCGACTGCACTTCAACCATGTCGAAGGAGCGTGCCCGCGCTGCACCGGGTTCGGCCAGGTCTGGGCGCTCGACCCGAAGCTGATCGTCCCCGACCGTGCAGTGACTCTCGCCCAGGTCGTCGCGCGTCTGAAGGAAGCCCTGCCCGAAAGCGTCGAGCTGCCCGAACTCGGCAAGCGCGAACTGACGGCGATCCAGAAGACTTTCGACCCGGACGGCAAGCCGTGGACGAGTGACACCCCGTTGTCACTCTGGCCCGACGAAGCCGTGGAAACGCTGCTGCACGGCCGCGAAGGGTTGTTCGCCGGGCTGGTCCCCGCCCTGCAGCCGCTCGTCGACACGACGGACGACGACGCGGACGAATCGCTGGTCGGCCTGGCGGGCTACGTCGTCTGCCCCGACTGCCACGGCGCCCGGCTCAACCGCGCGGCCCGCGCCGTCCGCTTCGCCGAACGCGGCCTGCACGAAGCAACCGCCCTCTCCGTCGACGACGCGCTGGCGTTCTTCACGCAGGTCGAAGCGAAGTTTCAAACGATCCCCGACACGCATCGCGCCCTCTTCGTCCTGCTCGAAGAAATCACGAAAAGGCTCGGCTTTTTGCGGCAAGTCGGCCTCGGCTACCTCACGCTCGACCGCCCCGCGCCGACGCTGTCCGGCGGCGAAGCGCAGCGCGCCCGGCTCGCGGCGCACCTCGGCGGCGGCCTGCTCGGCGTCTGCTACCTCCTCGACGAGCCGACGATGGGCCTGCACCCGCGCGACACCGACCGGCTCCTCGCCGCGTTGCGCGATCTTCAACATCGAGGCAACACCGTCGTCGTCGTCGAGCACGACGAAGCCGTGATTCGACAAGCGGACTGGCTCATCGACATCGGCCCCGGCGCCGGGCGCGACGGCGGCAGGCTGCTCGCCAGCGGCCCCGTCGCCGACGTGCTGCGCCATCCCGACTCGGTGACGGGAAAATGGCTCGCTCCCTCCAACACCGGGGAAGAAAATCGCGCCAAGCCCCACCATGAGCAACGCGATTGGTGGGGGTCGAACCATCAAAATTGGCTCACCATCCACGGGGCACGGCAGCACAACC